>CBIGQT010000415.1:0-3550 GCA_966191655.1 uncultured Ginsengibacter sp. | reverse complement strand
CAAAACGCCGGCAGGTGCCATTAAGGCTACGGGTTCAGAAACCACACTATTTTCTTTTACAATATCAGAGGCAGAATAATTTTTTAAAGAAGTATTTGATTTTTTTGGCATAGTATAAAATTTATATTTTACAGTACAAATTTATACTTATTTGCTGATTTTAAAAATTTTATTTACCACAGAGGTTTCCCCTGGTAATAATCTAAAATCTTTGCTCTTAATACAAAATCATATTTAGAGATAATTAAGTTGGTGTTTGTTCTATCCAGATGATTTTTTATAATTAAATAATCTACTGAAGTTATAGCGCCTGCATTGAAACGGATTTCTGCAGAATGAAAAGATTCAGTGAATGATTGCGCCTGATCTACTAAAATTTTATATTTATCCGAAGTGCTCATAAGATTTACATAGGCTCTTTCAATAGATTGCTGCAAAACAGTTCTTGTATTCTGTTCAATAAGCTCAGTATTTTTAAAATTAATTTTTGCAAGCTTTACCTGGTTTCTTACCTGTGACCTGTTAAAAATGGGAATGCTCAATCCAAGATTAACTGATGAAAAAGTATTATTGCTTAACTGGCTTCCATAATTAATTTTTTCTGTGTTATAATTATCCTGATGGGTAATTACAGGAAGCTGTGAGCCATTTGAAACAACATAATCAGAAGAAGTGACCTCAGTACTATTGACAAAAAAAGACTGAGTAGCAGCGCTTGAATAGTTTGTATTTACATTTCCGCTCAGGAACAACGATGGATACAGTTGTCCTTTTACTGACCGGATATTTTTTTGTGCACTCTCTGTACGAAAATGCACTGCCTTTATCTGGGCAAATTGTTGCAAAGCAGTATCATAAATTTTATCAGGGTCTGCTACATAACCCATATTAAATGCATCATCCGGCAATCTTTCAACTTCCAAATTTTTATCATAAGGAATATTCAATAATTGAACAAGGTCTAACTTAGCTGTTTGCAAAGCGGTTTGATTATTTACTACTGTTATTTCATCATCTGCATATTGTCCCTTCAAATCATAATATTCTGATGGCATGACAGCTCCTGATTCATTTAAAATCTTAAGTCTGTCCACCTGCTTACCCGTTACCACCTGCTGGCTTTGTGAACTTTCAAGAACATCTTCAGCGCTAAGAACATTTAAATAAGCAAGTATTATGCTTATGGTAAGATTATCCTTCGCCTGTTGCAATTCCATCTTTGAAGCCTCATAGCCTAAAGCATTTGCTTTGATATTATTATGGAGCGATAATCCATTAAACAACAATATGCTACTGGATGCACCGTAGGATGAATAATCAACTTTTTGATTGATATAGCCATTCGTATAAGGGTCTATACTTCTTCCCTGGTTAATTCCGTTATCAACAGTTGCATTAAGATTAGGCAATTGGTTGGCTTTGGATTGCTTCAATGCAATGTCTGCCTTTTGACTTGAAAGATCAGATTGATTTACATCAAGGTTATTGGCAATGCCTATTTGAATAGCCTGTTGTAAAGTTAACTTTGTTTGCGCCTGTATAATAAAGCAACTTAAAAGAAAAATAATATTTAGAAAGATCGTTTTCATTTTCGAATAGACGTATTAGTTAGTAATTTTTAATTTTAAAATTTTTAAGATTCTTTTTCAATTCTCCCATCAAGCAGGTGAATAATTCTTGAGCCATACGCGGCATTTTTTTCCGAATGAGTAACCTGTACAATTGTTACCCCTTCTTTATTTAATTCTTTAAAGATTTCCATGATCTCCTCCCCCTGCTTTGAATTTAAATTACCTGTGGGCTCATCGGCAAGAATTAATTTGGGCTTTACAATCAAAGCTCTTGCAATGCCCACCAGTTGTTGCTGTCCACCGGAAAGATTATTGGGGAACAGATCTTTTTTACCAACAATCTGGAAGCGATCCAGCATGTCAGCAACCATTGCTTTTCTTTCACCCGATTTTATGTTCTGATAGATAAGAGGCGTTTCAATATTTTCATACACAGTGAGTTCGTCAATTAAATGATATGCCTGGAATACAAAACCAATGTGACTTTTATAAATTTCTGAACGTTGTTTTTCTTTTAGCTTAAAAACATCCTGGTCCATGAAAATATATTCTCCTTCATTTGCTTCATCCAACATTCCCATTACATTAAGCAAAGTAGACTTACCAGACCCTGAAGGCCCCATAATTGAAAGAAACTCCCCCTGTTTTATATTAAGATTGATATCTTTTAAAATGAAAGTGCGGTTACTTCCTGTATTGAACCATTTATAAATATTTTTTAATTGAATCATTTTTATTTTCAGTTTAGAGTTTAAAGTTCAGAATTTTAAATTATAGATAACCTGAATTTTCAACCATCATACCAATGATGTATAGTATTGATACAGAATGTGTGAGGCTAAATATCTTTTTGTCATGTGTTCGATTATGAACACCTGAATTTAAAATCGTACACAATTTTACGTGTTATTCGCTTCTTAAGCTTTTTACCGGGTTAGTTAAAGCAACCTTTATTGAATGATACCCAACGGTACATAAAGCAATCAATATGGTTACAAATGCAGTTACAATAAATATATATGCATGAACAGGTATTCGAAAGGCAAAATCCTGCAGCCATTTATTGCCGGCCCACCAGGCCAAAGGAACTGCAATAAGAATTGCGATAGCTATTAACTGCAAAAAATTTTTTGTTATGAGAAATGTGATACTACTAATGTTAGCTCCCAGCACTCTTCTTATTCCAATTTCTTTTGTGCGTTGAACCGTTGTAAATGCAGCAAGTCCAAACAAACCAAGACATGCAAGCAAAATGGCAAGACCCGCTGCTACTGAAAATAATAATGATGTTCGTTGATCAGCAAGATAAAGCTTGTTATAACTATCGTCAAGAAATTGATAGTTGAAAGGCCTGTCGGGTATACGCTGTTTCCATACTGCTTCCAGCCGGCCCAATGTTGCCTTTATATCAGTACCGCTTAGACGCAGCATAAATGTGCGAGAGTAATCTCTTCCCAGGAATATTAATAAAGGCCCGATAGGATCATGCAGGCTGCTGAAATTAAAATCTTTTATTACTCCTACCACAGGCCCTGTTACGCCCTTTTTAATTGTTTTACCAACGGCCTGTTCAGGCATCCATCCGATTTTTTTGGCAAGTGTTTCATTTATAATATAAGGCTGATGAAAATTTGCGCCATTATTATTAGTATCCATTATTGCAAAATCCGATTGCTGAAAATCCCGTCCGGCAAGCAATTGCATCTTCATAGTTTTAGTAAAATCCAAATCAACCGGCATCGCATTTAATGATATATCACGCTTGCCTTTTTCATCATCTACAGTAATACCATCTCCCCAACCAACATTTTCAGGTGTTTCATACGATGCTGTAACTGATGCAACTCCCGGTATCTGCGCAAAAGCATCTTTAAGGTTTTGAAAATTCCGTAACATATTGCCACCTATTGGTAATACTACAATGTGGTCTTTATCATACCCTAAATTTTTTGTTTGTAAAAAACGCATTTGTTGCAGAA
>CBIGQT010000414.1:0-3560 GCA_966191655.1 uncultured Ginsengibacter sp. | reverse complement strand
TTACATGCGATAAAATAATTCCTGTTGCTACTGCTGCATTCAAAGATTCTGCATTGCCATATTTTGGAATAGTTATTTTTTGGATAGCTTTTTTCAATAACTCTTCATTGATTCCTTTGGATTCATTTCCAATTAAAACAATGCCTTCATTGATTTTATTAAACTCCGTTAAGGATATGCCTGATAACGATGCAGCATAAACGCTTATGTTTTCGTGGGTATCAATAAAATTAATTAAAGGAGTATACTGAACATTTACCCGAACAAGACTTCCCATAGTTGCCTGCACTACTTTGGGATTATAACATTCCACACAGTTTTCACTGCAAATAATATTTTCAATACCAAACCAATCTGCAATGCGAATGATAGTTCCCATGTTTCCCGGATCCTGGATATCATCCAGCATTAATGACAATTTATTTTTAAGCAGTAGTGGTTCCTTATCACGTCTGTTTTTCTCAAATACTGCTACAACTTTATTGGGCGTTTTTAAAAGAGATACTTTCTGCAAAGAAATTTCATCAACTTCATAAATATTTTCCGCAGAAATATTCCTTAACAAATTTGGGTTAGCTGTAAGCCAATCACGGGCAGCGCATAAAATTTTACAATTAAATTTTTCTACCGATAAAAACTCTCCAACTACTTTTGGACCTTCGGCAATAAATGCCTGCTCATGGTCGCGTAATTTTTTATGGCTTAAACTTTGAATATATTTGACAATCTTTTTGCTCAACATAGTCTAGAATATGAATGGAAGAATCCGTATCAAAATATTTTCTGCTTTTTTTTATTTTAATATTATCATCATTTTTTTATCTGGTTGCGCAACATCTAAAAAATATTCAGGTTTTACAACGGTAAGTAAATATCAAAAAAATATTCCTTTTGTTTTTAAAAACAACATAACCCTTACTGCGCCTGATTTAAGCAGAGATGACAAAGCATCAGTTATGTCAAAACTAAATACCCAGCTTGATGATAGTGCAAAAGTGAAAATAAAAGATGGATTTTTTATTTTTCATAAAATTACACGGCCGCCTGTTTTTGATACTAATGCGATTATTCAATCTGTAAATAACATGAATAATGCTATGGCAAATCTCGGTTATTATAGTCCGGTAGTTACTTATACATTGGATACCGTAATTCACAAAAAAGATCAGAAAAGAATGGTAATCAATTATAACGTTATTGCCGGTAACCGCACACTCGTTGACACACTTGCTTACCTGTTTCAAAATTCTGAACTGGAAAACCTTGCATTATCTACCAAAAAAGAATCTCCGTTGCAAAAAAATGCACCAGTAACAAAAACAGCTGTACAGTTTGAAACGGGAAGGCTCGTTAATCTTTACCGAAATCATGGTTATTATAAATTCACGGGCGATGAAATAAGAGTAACAGGCGATACATCCATCGAGGCACTCACTTCAGTAGCTGAAGATCCCTTTGAACAATTGCTTTTGCTGGAACAGGCAAATCAAAAAAGAGACAAGCCAACAATACGGTTGGCATTTCAGCTAAGTAATTTATCTGACAGTTCTAAATTGCAGAAATATTATATCAACAATATTTATGTATTGCCGGATTATGTGCCGGGTGAACAATATACTGACAGTAGCTTACAAGAGCATGTTTCAAAAAATTATATTACAAGATATCACCGGAAGCTTTTTAAATTTTATATACCCGGCACTTTTCTTTATATGAAAAAAGGAGACGTATACAGCCAGGACGATTATCTTAAAGCTATAAACGGTTTTTACAAACTCGGCGCATGGGAAGTACCAACTATTGATATTCTGGAGAAAAAAGATACCAATCTTCTTGATCTTATTGTAAAACTAACGCCTGTAAAAAAATATACTTTTGAAGGAAACGTTGAGTTGAGCTATTCGGCAAATACATCCAGCACCATTGCCGGTACAAATTCCGGAAATCTTTTTGGCGTAGCCGGAAATCTTTCAGTTATTAATCATAACCTCTGGAAACAAGCTGCGCAAATGGCTAACTCAATTAGAATAGGAGCAGAATTTAATACAGCCAATAGAAATAGTTACGGCACTTTCGTTAATTCAAGAGAAATCAGCTATAACAATAATATCCTTTTTCCAAAATTTGTTACCCCCTTCAAAAAATTGAACAGGACGAAACTTCTTACAAAACAAACTTTTATCAATACCAATCTTTCATATATTAACAGGGTTGATTTTTTTAATCAGCAGGCATTGAATGTTGCATATGGACTTAACTTCACTAAGAAAGAAAATCGTATCTGGATCCTCAAACTTTTCAATTTTGATTATCATCGTATTTATAACAGGTCTGAAAGTTTTGATAGCACTTTAAAAGTATATCCTTATTTAAAATATTCCTTCAACACAGCCTTGGTTATGGGAGCCAGCCTTGGTTATAAAACTACTCATGTAAACACAAAAAAACCACAGATTGTCAGCAATTTTAAAGCAAATCTTGAAGAATCCGGTCTAATCTGGGGCTTTTTAAAAGAGAAGAATAAGGATGCTGAAAACGGAAATTTTTTCAATCAATATCTAAAAGAATTTATAAAAATAGATTTTGACTATGCTTATACTATTAATCATGCCAAGTCTGCAATTGTTTTTCGAGCCTTTGCCGGTGTAGGAATTCCTCTTACAAAAAGTGATACTACATTACCTTTCTTTAAACAATATTTTGGTGGCGGGCCTAACAGCATGCGGGCCTGGCCTGTAAGAGGCATTGGGATTGGTGGGCAGCCTCTTGCTCCTTACTCCAATGGTTTGTTCAATGACCGGACCGGAGATATCCAATTAGAAGGAAATGCTGAATACCGCTTTAATGTAGCGCCGCTTTTTTCCAATGCCGTTCTTTTTAAAATGGCATTATTTGCAGACATAGGAAATATCTGGAATTTTAAAAACACAAAAACTGATGGCACTCCCGATACATCACAATTTAAATTTCAAAATTTATATAAACAATTAGGTGTCGCATCAGGTGTTGGGTTCAGATTTGATTTCGGCTATTTCCTTGTAAGATTTGATTTAGGACTTCGCTTTAAACGACCGGATATTATAACAAATGATGGTTGGCAAATTCCCGATGTTACGCTTAAACACCTTTTCGGAAACTCATTTGATGACCGTGAGTGGAGATACGAGAACTATAATGCAACAATAGGAATTGATTATCCATTTTAAAATTCTGAGTATTAAGCTTTGTCGCAATAATGTCATTATATCACTATTGTAAAACTTGTTATAAATATTTTTTTATAAATTTTGTAGAATGGATTTGGGTAGTTAATTTTATAACTACTATATATCTTATATCTGCGATAAGCACCTGCTAATTCTTTATAAGAATTAATCTAACTTATTAATTTCACCGATTTTTCCCCTGATTCTGATAAGAAAATAAGTATTCGTTTATAAAAAATATTTTTTTTTATTTTTAATAGCAAGGTCAATTTTATAACCAATTATATTATTATTCGCTTTAAATGAAATTGGAAATTATTCCATAATAGATTAAACAAAATTTTGTCCTGATTT
>CBIGQT010000413.1:0-3561 GCA_966191655.1 uncultured Ginsengibacter sp. | reverse complement strand
CATCATATTTTCTGTCATTATATAAAGAAAAAATGTCCCTGATAAATAAATCAGAAACGTAATTATGATCCAAAAATTGGATGTAGAATATACAAAAAGATTATTGTTTCCCTTGATTTGTACCGTTAGATAATAAATACAAAGGATTATAATCACGATAGATTCTACCCCAACCGCGAATGAATCAAAATCATTCATTTGATTAATCAGGAAAAAATCGATAAATGCAAAAATGGCAAACACACCAAAAACTGCTGGAATTACTTTTTTTATTAATGGCGTTGGTAAAGCAAAATAATAGTAAAGGCAAAAAAAAGAAAACTCTAATATGGTAAAAAGAGCGAGGAGTATAAAGTCAATATGTATGCGATTCTCAAATAGATAGTAGGTGAATATTTCATTTAGATTGCAGTATAAAACATAAAAAAAAATTACCCATAGTGTTTTTTCCTTATTATTTCTTTTAAATAATAAAAAGAACACTATGGGCAACAAATTTGAAAAAGTACCTAAGTATGAAATTAATTTAAAAATAGCAGGTCAGTTTAAAACCAAATATAACCATCTATTTTAAATTTTAAAAATTATGCACCTAATACTTCAATAATTCCGTTAACACCTTCCCAGTAAATTGTTCTGTCAGCAACTATAGCATCCTGTTTAATGATATCTCCTGTATTGGTAACTACAGAAAATTCAAGAATGTCTTTTCCTTCAGCATCAACCCCAGTATAAACTAGATGCTCTTCATTCATGTTAGTAAGGCATTTGCGAAAGTTGATACCTACACAACCGGGTTGGGCCATAATTTGCTCCAGAATGTTACGCCCAATGTAGTAACCCTGTGTTGCAGTTGGATTAGCTTGCCTAAAAGCATTTACTAATTGAATTCCTTCGGTGAGGCCAATGTTTTCACCTACTTCAGCGAGGCTCTTTGTTTCTAAAAGTGCATTTTGTGTCATAGTTGTAAGTTTTAAGTGACGTTTGTGGTTTTATTGATAATTTCTTCCACTAACTTCATTAAAAAGAAGGTATTTATCAATCAGTATTTTGCTGATGAAATAGGCGTGCACGTGTTATAATCCTTTTTAGGCAAGTGTTTCAGAGCAAAATATAGCGTACAATAACTATTTGAAAAGGGGTAAATATACGTTAAAAAATAGTAAAATTACTATTGAAATAAATAGCATTTACACGATAGGATTAATACTATAAAATAAAACCTTAAAAAGCAGTGAGATGAAATTTGGCTTTTATAAAAAGCGGAGAGGAGTTTTCAAATTTTCTTTACATAGGTGTTCCTTCATAGCGATATGATTTACAATAGGATTAGCTACTCATTATTTATTTGTACAATATAATATTATTATACAATAAAGAACAATAAAAATATCAATGTTACTCAAAAATAAGCCATTTGATATGATTTTAGAAAGCACAAATACTTATTTTCCTTGATGTAATTAATACCTTTTATTTTGGTGGAAATTTAAAAAACAATAGTTAATTAACTAAGCCGAAATAGTAAAATCACTAACGTGTATTTACTTTAAAAAATTGTTCTGTATTAAAAAATAAAAGGATTTTTCTGAAATAGATTTGCAGATTCTTCGTTATAGTTTTATATTTTTACTACTTATACTACCATTAAAAACGTAAGCTTACAAATCCATGTCTATTACCTCACTAATTAAGATTGCGATTGCCGATGATCACAAAATTTTCAGAGACGGAATAAAAATGGCTCTTTCTGCCAAAGAAAATTTAAAAATGATATGGGAAGCCGAAGACGGGAAAGATTTAATGCATAAAGTTGGTATAAAAAAGCCGGATGTTTTATTGATGGATATAAGAATGCCGGAAATCGATGGCATCAACGCAATTTCTATGCTTCGTAAAGAATATGATGATATTAAAATAATTGTACTTACTATGTACGATGATCAGCAGATGATTAGTAAAATGATGGAGATGGGTGCCAATGCCTATCTTACAAAAACTACTGACCCTGACGAAATTTACGAGGCTATTCTCACTTGTATGAATGATGATTTTTATTTTAATCAGTTGGTGAATAATGCCGTTATGGGAAAGTTGATGCAAAAGAAGAATGTCCGTCATCATTATGGAAATAACACGCCCATTACATTTAGTGAAAAAGAATTAAAAATATTGCAGCTACTTGCAGAAGATAAAACGACGGAAGAAATTTCTAAAATAATTTTTTTAAGCCCGAGAACTATTGAAACTATTCGCCAGAATATGAAAAATAAAATAGGGGCTAAAACTATCGGAGGATTAATAACCTATGGCATGAGAAATAGGATGATTGAATAATAATTTAATTTTCCGGGTTAGCGAGATGATTCACATAATAGCCAGTCATTATTCCATGTAGTTTTTGTTTTATCAATTCAAAATCATCCGGCTTATTTAGAGAAAATGGAGGCAAAAAATGCAACTCCATTTTTGATGGCCGGAAGAAAAATGTTTTTCCAGGTGGTAAAACCTTTTTTGTATTAAATATCAATGCTGGCAAAATGGCGTTCCCAGTTTCAACAGCGAGTTTAAATGCTCCGTCATGAAATTCTTTTATTGGCACGTCTGTTTTATTTCTGGTTCCTTCAGGATAAATGCACATGTGCATTCCCATTTCAAGGACTTCTTTCATTTTTTTAAAACTATTCTTCCGACTATTCTTATCATTTCTATCAACTAATATTGATCCTCTTTTATAGATCAAACCAAATATTGGAATTTTAGCCATTTCTATTTTTGCTATTGTCTTGTTAGCGCCGGGGATAAACGGAGTAGTTAACGGAACATCCATAAACGAATTATGATTGCAAATAACAATATAAGTTTCTCCTTTTTTAAAATTTTTTATTCCTCTTACTTTTAAGCTGCATCCGCTCAAAAAGAAAAATATACGCATCCATATATTTGAAATAATTCTAAAAATATAAGTTCGTCTTGGTTCTTTTATTGTTCCAATTAACCACATAAGTATTGCAACAGGAAGCATTGTAATTATAAAAATTATGAGAGCCCATGCAGCAAAAATTCTGGCAAGAATTGTTTTCAATATTGCAAAAGTTTTTTAATGAATTATAATTTCCAATCAATAGCAGATTTTTTTTGAATTGCTAGTAACTCATTTGTTTTTGAAAAATGTTTACAACCAAAGAAGCCTTTATCAGCACTAAATGGAGATGGGTGGGCGGCTTTTAAAACATAATGTTTTGTTTCATCAATAATCGACTGTTTATCCTGGGCAAATTTCCCCCACAATAAAAAAATAATTCCTCTTTTCTCTTCAGAGATTTTTGAAATTACGGTATCAGTAAATTGAAGCCATCCTATTTTACTATGACTACCGGGTTCATTTTGTCTAACGGTTAATGATGCGTTTAACAGCAAAACTCCTTGTTCCGCCCATTTTTCAAGATTTCCATTTTTTGCAGGAGCAATGCCGAGATCACTTTCAAGTTCTTTAAAAATATTTACCAAAGAAGGTGGTTTTGGAATTCCATCCGGAACAGAAAAACTTAGTCCGTGAGC
>CBIGQT010000412.1:0-3564 GCA_966191655.1 uncultured Ginsengibacter sp. | reverse complement strand
GAACAAGGCTGCAACATACCATTCATGGCCCTGGTGTTATTGTATGCATCCGGTATGCTACCTATCTTATTTCTTTTATACATCATGGTATAATTGAAATAGACAAAACAGATAATAAGCTGGATGATATTCAACCTGAAAATGTAAGTGAGGAAATAGAAACCAATTCAAATGTTGAAAAATCTTTATTAAAAATATTGCGTTTATGGGGCGACGTTAGTGAAGTAGTAAAACTGGGAGAAAAGTGGACCGGCGGAATGATGCTTTTACAACCTAAAGACACTTCATTAAAACCAAAAGAAATTCCTATAGAGGTATTCTTTCATAAAATAGTGATGGCCCGTGACAGGCTGCGTGTGCTGGAACAAAACATCAACAGTAATAAAAACCTTAGCGATGAAGAAAAAATAAATCTTCAGCAATACATTACACGCATCTATGGTTCTTTCACAACATTTAATGTGTTGTTTAAAAATAAGGAACATTGGTTTATTGGTGAAAAGCCGGGGCAGGATTAGGAGCCTCATCTCTTCTCTCCAAAAAGAGAGGGAATTATATTGCAGACTTTAACTGATATGCTTTTCTCTTTTAAAAAGGTCAATCGTTTTATTAGTTATAAGAGGCCTTGCCCAAAATCCAATGCTTAAAATATATCCCATTGTGACATAAATAAAAAGCATACCCGTCCGAAGCCCGAAGTGATCACCCAGCCACCCGATAATTAATGGTATTACTGCACCACCAATAATTCCGGTAACAAGAATACCTGCAAATGATCCATGATTTTCTTTTACTGAATTTAATGCCAGGGAAAAAATTCCTGGATACATAACCGATGCAAAAAAACCAATTAATGGAAAAGAAATTAATGAAACTTTAGCAGAACCAAAAAGTGAGAGGCTTAAGCATACTAAGGCCAATAATGTAAAACCGATTAAGACCTTACGCTGATCTATTATTTTTAACAACAATAATCCAACCACGCCACCTGCTGTCATCAATCCCCAGAAATAGGCTACTGCATTGGCTCCTGTAGTTTGCGGATCATATCCATGATAGGTATATAAAAATTGTGACATCCAGTTTGCAATTCCCTGTTCAGTACCTACATAACAAAAGATGCCAATAAAAAAAAGTATCACAACAGGTTGCTTAAATAACATTATATGGGTTTGCAATGCTTCCGCCTTCTCCTCTTTATTTAATTCAACTTTCGGAAATTTTGAAAATAAAATAATAAGAATCATCACGAGGCAAATAACCGTAAATAGCCAGTAAAGCGAGATCCACGGAAGATCACGGGGAACAAATGAACTAAATGCGTTTAGAAAACTACCCTGCGCATTGTTAACATTATTAAGATGCAAAACAAAATAAGAATATACTAACGGACTGATAAACGATGCAAGTCCAAAAATTAATTGCGCCAGCACAGAATTAAAGGAATAGTGTTCTTCACCACCGGAAATTCGTAACAATGGATTAATCACAACCTGCAGCATTGCCATGCCGGAGCCAATAAGAAAAAGAGAAATGATTGCAGTGAGGTAATTGGGGAATAGTGCTAATAACAGTGCTCCCAGGAAAGCTACGAAAAAACCTGTTATCATGATTTTCTTAGCCCTGTATTTTTCCACCAGCATTCCCGTTGGAATCGATACCACTCCGTAAGCAATAAAAAAAGCGAAAGGCAGTAAAGCCACCAGTGTAAGGCTTAAATGAAAGCCTTTAATAATATCAGGCATTAGAGGCCCGATAATATTCGTAAGAAAGGAAATTACAAAAAAAGTAAGCATGATGAGGCCTACAATGTAAAAGTTACGTTTCATGATTAAAGCCTCACCCCAACCCCTCTCCAAAGGAGAGAGAACTGAATTGTGAGATTTTTAGATTGATTTGTTTATAATTTCAATTCTCCCCAGCCCTGCCTGTATTCTCTTTTTACAAATTGATTAGCCGCTTCAAAATTAGTTATCCTCATGTTTTCGCCATCCCATTTATAAGTAATATAACGGCCAGGCGTATCCGATTCTATCATATCTCCATAAACGGGGTCATGTTTTTTAACTTTTGTACGAAGATTAAAGCTGCGCAATAATAAATTTCCCATTAATACGGTTTCTGTAAGCGGCCCTGCATAGCCAACAAAAGGTGAATCCACTTCTGCATTTCCATAACCTGCAATACATGCATCAATCCATTGCCACCAATGGCCATCCATTCCGCCTTCTATTCTTGGATATTTTTTTGGAACATTTACATCTTTGTTTAATGAAAGCGGAAGCAATCGCGGATGGCTTCCTCCCCATCCGCAGGAAACTTTTCCTTTTGTTCCGATAAATAAAGAACCTCCTTCAAAATCATTTTCTTCCGGAACATCAGCCAGCGCTTCGTTCTCATTTACATCAGGATCCAGTTCATCAGGACGATCCGGTATCATTCCGCCGTCCATCCAATATAACTTTAATTCACGTCCGTCTTTCAAAATAAATTTATACCGGAGCTTGCTTGATACAGGAATGCTTTCAGGATAATCGCTCTCCTGGAATATTCCGGAGTAAATAGTACTTGCGCTACACGTCACTTCTGTAGGATAACCAAGATTCAACAATTTAAATGAGGGGCCAATAATATGACAAGCCATATCTCCCAAAGCTCCTGTTCCAAACCGCCACCATCCCCGCCAGTTAAATGGAACAAGATTATCTATATAATCTGTTTGCTGTGCAGTGCCTAACCATAAATCCCATTTTAATTCCTTTGGGACCGGGGGATGTTGTGTTGGCCACGGAATGCCCTGCGGCCATACAGGCCTGTTTGTCCAGTTATATACATGTGTTATATCGCCAATCAATCCCGCTTCAAACCATTCCCGCATAGTTCTCATGCCATCGCAGGATGCACCCTGGTCACCCATCTGCGTAACTACTTTATATTTTTCAGCAGCCTGCGTTAGTATGCGTGCCTCATAAATATCATGCGTTAAGGGTTTTTGTAAATACAAATGTTTTTTTAATTGCATGGCGCTTAAGCCAACTATTGCATGATTGTGATCGGGAATAGCAACCGAAACTGCGTCAAAATTTTTACTTTCTTTTTCAAACATTTCACGCCAGTCGTAATAAAATTTTGCATTCGGAAATTCTTTACGGCGTGGAGCTGCCATGCGGTCATCCACATCGCAAAGAAAAGCGATGGCTGCATTTTTTTTGGGTGCTGTGGCATAATGATGAATATCATTTTCTGCTTCGCCACCGCAACCCACAGCCGCTATATATAATTTATCACTTGGCGCTGTAAATCCTTTTCCGCCTAAGACATGACGTGGAACAATATAAAATCCGGCTGCAGTTAACGCAGTGTTTTTTATAAATGCTTTGCGGCTGATTGTTTTTTTTGCGGATACTTTTTTTTCTTCCATAGTTTTTGATTTTTATTACATGAATTTTCTTTTGCCACGAACCTGCCTCTCGGCAGACAGGTTACACAAATTACACGAATTATTAAAAAGCAAAATTTAGTATAACCGGCACCGTTATAACTATTTTAAATTAGTTTAAAAAT
>CBIGQT010000411.1:0-3570 GCA_966191655.1 uncultured Ginsengibacter sp. | reverse complement strand
TATCGGTAATCATTTTTTGTGCTAACTCTTTTGCGGGTGCACCTTCTATAATGCCGGTTAATATCGCCAGCGTATTCGTATGCTGCGAGAAATAGCTTTTGTCTTTTGTATCCGCAAATAATTGTTTTGTAGTATCCCAATATTTTCGTTTAATCGTTTCAGTTAGTAAGGCAACTCTTTGTTTATATTCATTGCCAAATGCTTTCATCCCCAGACTATCTTCCAGCCTTGCGGCTATTTGATAAGCCCAAAGCAATTGCAGATCAAGCGCCGCCGAGCTTCCATCAGTTCCAAAAGGCGGCATACCATCTCTCCATCCTTTGCCTTCACACCAATCGGTGAACTCCCAGTAAGGTGCATCTTTTAAACTTCCATCGGGTTGCTGGTATTTACTGAAAAATTGCAACACCTGTCTTTCGCCCGGTAAAAATTGCTGTACAAATGAAGGATCATTTCTATACATGTAATAATCATTCAGCATCCCGATCCACCACAAAGAAAACGTTGGTATTTCCTGTGCATTAGCAGTCGGGTAACGACTCAGTGTAATACCTTCAGCCATTCTGGAATAATCTATTTGGGTGATTGCATTGCGCATCAGCCGGTCATCGCCGGTATTGTATAAAGAGACCATTGCCTGTATGCGTGTGTCGCCAACATATTGCAACTGCTCGTAGTAAGGGCAATCCATATAAGTTTCCATTGCATCCAACCTTGCCGTGCGCCATCCTGTCTCAAATATTTTTTCAAGCGTATCATTATCCACCGCAAACTTTGCTTTCAATTCAAACGGGTAGCCGGTAAAAATTCCATAGAGATCAGTAATAGTTAAAGGTTCATCGGCAGTTTTTATTTCAACCTGCATATAACGATAGGTGCGCCATGCGAGAGAAGTAAAGGTTTGTTCATTTCCATCCGCAATCAATTCATCTTTTACGCCAACAAATCTTTTGCCTTCTACTTCATTGCGGTTGCCTTTGGAATGTTGCGTCTTCCAGTCTTTATTATTTCCTTCGTCAATGTATAACGCTTCCGCATACCCTAAACTAATATGTGCGCCTTTCCCCTTATTGAATTGCAGTACAGGATAAGCATTTGTTAGTGCCCCATTATCCAACAGAATTTTTACACTTGTGTTGGCAGGTATCGTAAAGGGACTTTTAGCCAGGGTAAACGAAGCAGGCAAACTAATGCCGGAAACTTCACGAACTTTTTGCAGCCGCTCTATTGTTAACTGCATTTGAGGAATTTTCCGCGGTATCAGCATCCAGCTTAAATCAGATTGCAAAACACCTTTCGGCAGTCCGCTCACAATTTGCTTTGCCGGCAGCCAGCCGCTATCATTAAATTCGTTGCTTTGCCAGTTGGCAGGGTACTTTGCATAATCAATTTTTTCTCCCGGACCAGCCACATAATAAGTATAAATTAAATCAGGCCGCAAAGGACTGTAACTGCTATCTTTTATACACTTCCAGGAAGCATTTGTATTTATAATTTTTTCATTATCCGAATTCCCCTGTAAAATAAAACCGGTACGAAAAGATATTTGATGCTCGGGTTTATAATCGCCGTAATTCCATACAACCGCCGCTATCACGTTATTACCTGCCTGCAAATATTGTGCAATATCAATCGTTTCATAATTCCAGTGAAAAAGATCGGCACGTGCCGGACCCAAAGACACCATCGTATCATTTACAAATAATTTATAGCGGTTGTCAGCAGAAATGTGTACGACAAAAGAAGCTGGTTTATTATTTAATGAAAATGTTTTTCTGAAATGATAAACTCCATAAGCGTGTGATGATGCCTCAGGCACCGCTATCCACTGTGCATCCCATCTTTTGGTAAGAATGTCATTGGAGATTTTTTGTGCAAGGCTATGCAAAGAAAAAATAAGTAACAGGATAGAAAGGAAATTACGTCTCATCTCAAAAGTAAATTTATTAGTATGAATATAAGTTGTTTCGGGGAATACAAGGTTGCCAACCTTTATAAGGTTGGCAACCTGCCGCAAACTCTGAGTGAGGTTATTAGATCCTCTCTTGTCGCCACTGGTAATATCTGCGTATATGCGATTCCGTTACAAGCGTCATCAACATGAACACCTTTGAACATTGGAAGCAATATGGTATTTCATTGTATCTCCGCAGTAATTGGAAAAGGACGGAATATAATTTCTGTTAGAACGATACTTCGAATGGAAAAAATCAAAATAAATAAAACAATAATATTCTTGGTTAAAAAGAAAAGGGAGTCACTTTGTAAAAAAACTGACGCACAAAAATTATTTTCCAAGTCCATACACTACTACCTGGTTTGAAAAGGTAGCTAAATAAACATGCCCATTAGCAATAGTGGGTGTCGAAAATTTTGCATAATTGCCCGAGGCATCATTCACATTTTGGTTGTTGTTCCATAGTTCTTTGGTAACATCATTGGCGTCAAAAGCCCTTAATATTCCGGGACATACCGATTGGTTTGCATTTCCGCTTGAAGCATAGGAAGCCCACACGATGCCTGTTCCGGCTACTGTTCCGTTGGACGAGACAGATAGTAACGCACCGCTCCATCCCGTTGGGCCGGGTACCGGTGAAGTAACAACGCCGGAGATATCCAATGAATTAGAAACGCGTTTAAAAGGATAAGCACGCAGCTGATCTTGTTCTGACCATACATATACATATTCACCATTTGCTCCTTTGTAGTAGGAAGGTTGACAATGCAAGCCGGGATGCCCGAGCGAAACCGTCTGCTGTACCATGTTGGCACCAGAAGCAAAACCACCCATATTGTCTTTATCCAATAAATATAAATTTCCATCCTTTCCTCCCGTGAAATAATAGTTAGAATTTGGTATTAAGAAACAACCCATTGATCCGTAATCCCGGTCAAAGCTGTCAAGAGCTTGATAATTATATGGAGTAAAATAACTGGTAACTTTTAGCCACGATGAAGTAGGTGTAAGTTTTAACGCACTCTCTCCCCGGTTAATTAAATCTGTGGGATCATTATTTGCGCCTTCTGTTCCATTACCCGCTACGCAATAAAGATTTCCCTGGTTATCTGCAGCCAGGCCATTACCGCTTTCCCAAATGCCTCCTGCACCTCCTTCAGGCGTATTATTGTAAACAATTTGCTGTTGCAATGTGCTGGAATTATATCCTAATATCCAGCCGTGATAGGGACCCCAATCGCAATGTGACGAAAAGCTTATATAGACAATTCCGTTAACCAGCGTTAGCCCCATTCGTTGATTTTGGGTTTGGGAGTTGAAGGCGATGACATTATTAATGCTTCCCCACCCAAGGCCAGCAAAGGTTGCAGTTATTTTTACAGGGCTGCCGGGCATTTCGCTTCCATTAATGATATTTACCGCATGTAAATACTGAACATAACTTATGCCATCGGTGCTCCTGGCCACAAAATATATAGTCTGAGCAGCCGGGTCAATAACAGGTGTGCCAACTATCCCAATATTGCCGCTAAAGTCCTTATAGTTACCACTACAGGCGCCTGTCATATCTGTATTTTTAGGTGGCCGCATGTTTTGTTCCGTATAGTTTTTTT
>CBIGQT010000410.1:0-3573 GCA_966191655.1 uncultured Ginsengibacter sp. | reverse complement strand
TGAAAATAAACCGGCAGACTATGACAACAAAGCTCACAAGAATTCCATACAAAATGAGTTCTGTTTTTGAATATGTTTTTATTCCTTCCACCACATTTCTTAGTTGCAAACCAATAAGAATAAAAATGAGCCCATTCAATATAAACACGATAACATCCCAAACAGCGTAAGTAGTTAATCGGGTTTGGTGTGTGAATATTGATTCAGACCGGTAGGATAAAAACAACCCTGTTGATACAACTGCCAATACTCCCGATACATCAAGATATTCGGCAATAAGATAAGAAGTAAACGGAATTAAAAAAGTAATTGATGTTTGAATAACACTATCAAAGATTATTCTTTTTGAAATATAAAAAGCCATCAGGCCGATTAAAAGTCCGATACCGACACCACCTGCAATTACCCACAAAAAATTTAAACCCGCTTCCCAGAAAACAAAATTGCCAGCCATGACAGTAGCGATTGCATATTTATAAACAATCAGCCCGCTTGCATCATTTACGAGGCTCTCCCCTTCCAGTATGGCAACAATCCTTGGGGGCATTTGTAATAATTTTGTGATAGAAGTAGCTGCAACTGAATCGGTCGGTGAAATAATAGCTCCCAATAAAAAGCCCAGTGGCCAGCTTATACCTTTAATAAAAGTGTGGGCTACGATGCCTATCATTAATGTTGTAAAAAAAACAAGTCCGAACGCTGCTAATAAAATCGGGCGTTTGTAAGCTTTAAAGTTGTACCAGCTAATATTCCAGGATGCGTCATATAAAAGCGGTGGTAAAAAAATGAGGAATACAATATCGGGCTGTAAAGTTATTAAAGGTAAGCCGGGGATAAGGCTTAATAATAAACCTGATAACACAAGAACTATAGGAAATGGAAATCTATACTTGTTACTGATTACTGCAAGGAGCACAACTCCAAATAAGAGAGCAGTAATTAATACAACATTATCCATTATTTATTTTTTCATTTTAAAAAGACAGGAAGGAATTCTAAAAATACAAATTCATCTTAAAAAAGTTGCTAAAGAATTTGCGTAATTATTGTGCAGGTAAAGAAAAGCCGGCAAGTACTTTGATATAAGTGCAGATAGTTTGATTTGTCTGCTTTTAACGGAGATTATAACAACGATAGAAATTACTACCAAATTCGCTGCCGCGAACCACATTAAACAATAAACCCTTAATGAATAAGGATTTTATAAAATACAAACCGGAGTGAGACGGATTGATATGATATTTCCCGTAGTTATAACGTACTTCCATAAACGCAGTTTGGAAATCGGGAAACAAGCCCATATAAAAGTATTAGCGCCGCCACATCAGCAAATGGGACATGCGAAACTGCCGGATGTAAAAAAATAGTAGCGTAAAAAATAAAATAATTCTGTTCATAAAAACCTGTTTAATGATTGTCTTGTGTCAGTGAGATTAGTCCTTGTGTTCTGTAAAAATTTTATGTTTCATTACTGCTGCTATGCCTGCGGCCCTTTGTTTTGCAAGTTCAGCATTTTTTCCTTCGAATAATTCGTCGGTTGTTTGATTGAAAAGCTGTATCCAACGATCAAATTGCCTGGTAGCCAGGCTTATTTTTTTATGGATATATTCATGTAATGTCATTGGATTACCTGTGTAGCCACCTGTTTGGAAAATAGCGTTTTCCCAAAACTGGTACATTACTGGCAAATGAGTGTCCCAGTTAACAGGAATCAATACATTAAAAATGGCCCCCAAAATGTCATCGGTTTTCACTTTCTCATAAAATGTATTTACCAGAGTTTCTATATCAGCTCTATTTTCAATATCAGTCTTCATGTGATGTATCACTTATTCAATGTATTGACCGTGCAATTTTACAGCTGTTACGCAATTTCTTTTATGCGCTTAATCATATCCGAAAATAAAGAGAGGGGTAACCTGATATTGACTTTGTGGAACCGACTGATAATCATAGCTCTTTCGGGGTTTGATTCTTATTTGGTATATTTAGATGTGATTACAATCATGCAATTAGCTGCAAAAAATCATTTTGGAAACAAATCCGGATAAATAGCTTTGGTTTCATTTGAACTTTTATTAAAATGATAAACATAGATTTACTTATTGCATGGGGGGCAGCATACAAGAAAGTAGAGGCAGGAGAAATAATATTCAAAGAAGGATGTGAAGCCAATTTTTATCATCAACTGGAGAGTGGAATTATAAAGTGGGTAAATATTGATGAATCGGGAACAGAGTTCATACACAATATTATTACAGCAGGCGAAAGTTTTGGTGAACTACCGCTATTTGATGATCAGCCATATGCCGCTTGTGCAATTGCCGTAACAGATGCTGTGATTTTACGCCTTCACAAATCCTCCTTTTGCCAATTACTGCATGAAAATCCTGAAATACTTTTTTCATTCACGAAATTGATGTCAGAAAGGTTACGCTATAAATTTTTCATCTCGAAAGAAGTAGCATCTCATAAACCTGAGCAAACTTTAAGTTCTTTACTTAGTCATTTTAAAAAATCAAATCTCCATCTTTGCGCAGACTGCAGCCAGCTAAAATTAACAAGGCAACAACTCGCAAGCATGACCGGTATGCGGGTAGAAACGGTAATAAGGACGATGCGAACCATGCATGAACAGGGCAAATTGAAAATTGAGAAAGGAAGGGTTTATTGTTAGCGAAAGGTAATTCCCCAAAAAGTGCCTAATTTAATTACTGGCCAGTTGAATAAATTATTCTCCTTAATTTTTTTCTCTGTCGACCGATATATCAAATGCGGGATTTATTCAACAAATCTTCTTTTGATATTCATAAAAACTAATCCAATAAATAAAATAAAAGAGGCCACCAAAAGTGCTTCATTCATATATGGTACTGAAGTATAATTTAAATCAGCAATGCCTTGCACCAATAAGAATATTTCATTGATAATGATTCCTACAACAAAAATAACCACCCCTGCTTTCTTGATTCGCGTTAGTTGAAAATAGTCATACGCGATACTATAGCTAGTTATGAAAAGGGAAACAACGCCAAGCAGTACCAAATGCAAATATCCAATCACTATTGGCCTGAAACCATACGTTAGATAACTTAAAGAGGGGACAGCGGATGCGGCCTGCAGAACTAATTTTATACTATATGCTGTTGCGCAAAGGATAAATAAAGTTTTCGTAAATGAATTTAAATGTGACTTTATGCGGTCTTGATATTTCTTTGCTGTCCTTAGAATCATAATCCATCCCGCCAATTGTACAAGCCCTGCTAATGCTACGAGTATGTATATCCACCATGGCATGGGTATCCACAATGCGGACAAAAAATAAGCCGGCACGCAGGCAAATACGAAAAGGTAATATGCAGTCTTCAATTTCTTATCCGGAACTTCGTATAGTCTTAACCGATAGGCAAGCAATCCCATGCATGCAAACAGGAACCATCCGTTGTATTGAAAATGAAGGAAAAAATATATGGCAGCGACATAGAGGTTTTGAAAACCGCTTTTGGTGGCCATTAAGTAGGCCAGGGTAAAAGGACCTATTGAAGACAAAATATTAAAAAACAGCGCTGCCTT
>CBIGQT010000409.1:0-3574 GCA_966191655.1 uncultured Ginsengibacter sp. | reverse complement strand
TACATCTTATGTAAACTTAAAAACCGACAATACTAACTTTTCAAGAGGCTATTATTACGATAAAGCCTATATAAATAATATTCGTTTAGAAAAAGCCGATACGCCGGAACAATATTCAAAAGAAGAAAAAATTACAGCAAATATTTTACGCTTATTTCGGATTAATATCAGTAAGGCAGCCGTTAAAGAAGAAAAATTTTATACGGGAGAGGCAACGGACAAATCTTTTTTTTATAACTCTTTATTAAAAGGAGCATGCAAAACAGACAGCGTTAGTATCACCCATATCCAAACACACACACCGGGTACGTATCTTACCATATCTTCTGCCCGCCTTAATTACAAAGTTCCTTCTCCATTCAACAAAGGCTGGTTTGGCGCTTCAGTATTCTGGATATTATTATTTTCGGTATTAGGCGCCTTTTATTTTATTATCTACAATATTATCGGTAAACTATTTTGTTTAGGCCTTCCCGATTTAGCAGAATGGCATCCACTTGATTATAAAATAATTGCCAACTCCAAATTAAACAAACTGCTTTTTATTATTGGCCTTCCCGGTTCGGGAAAACTCAGTATTATAAAAGAGAAGATTCAAAATGGTGAAATACAAAATGAAAGCGCCACACTTATTTACGATGAGAACGATGAGCAGGCAAGCAACGTATTTATTGCAGACCTCATCAATATCCCGGACAGTGGCGATAACAGGGAAGCCGCTCCCGAATGGAAAGAGTACAAGACTAAAACTTTTGCTGAAAAAAATAAACTGATAATCGTAAACCATTTTGAATACAATATACAGGATGCGGCTACCAACCGCGTAAAGCTTAATTTTCTCGAATCGCTGATGCTTGACAGCAAATGCAAAATCATTATTCTTTCAACCGTGCACCCGGTATCTTTTCTCGATTCAATTTTGGAACAATCAATAAATACAGCCGATAAGTCCGCGCCCGGACAGGATCTCGAAAGATGGCATGTATTGCTGGGGCATTACCGTATTGTTGTTTTACCACTGCAACAATCAGTGTCGAACCATATTAATAACTCATGGGAATCGATCTACAAAGAAACACAGCACACCCATTTTCTTATTAAAATTCAGCCGTATGCTATTGATTTGGCGAAAGAATTAAATGAAAAACACATAAAAGTAAATGCTGATGAATTAGCTTTTAAGCTACAGATAACCTCTCATTATTTTTATATGTATATATGGCAATCATTAACCAAGGAAGAAAAATTTTTATTGTACGACCTGGCAGAAGATAACCTCGTAAATTCTTTTGATGATTACAACCTAAACATGTTGCTGGCTAAGGGCGTTATTACAAGGCCTGACGGAACGCTAAGATTATTCAATAAGGGCTTCCGCAATTTTATACTCACGGCAATTGGTAACAGCGAGGCAATGAAAATTAAAAATAATATTAAAGACACCGGTAACTGGAACAAACTAAAAAATCCTTTACTTATCCTGGTCCTGGCAATTCTTGCTTTTTTACTAACGTCGCAACAGGAGGTGTACTCGAAATTAATATCTTACGTCGCCGCTTTAGCAGCAAGCCTTCCGGTAGTAATTAAATTATTTTCATTTTTTGGCAAGAGTGGGCAAAAAGATAGTTAGAAAGATTTAAAGAATTGTTGAGCGTTAGATTGATATTTGATAACACCAATAAAGGAATTTAAATCAACCTGAATTATTGATTTCTCTTAATTTTGAAACGATTTATTTTCGTCTGATGTTTTAAGAAAGATCATTAAATATTTATTAATAAAAGACTGATGATATGAAACAAATGTTTTTTTCATTTTTGGTTTTAATATTTTTTTGTTTTGGTTTTATAAAACACAATTATGTTTTCTCAGATGATCATCCAACACTGGCAATAGGCAGTAATGCACCCGATTTTAAATTGAAAGGTGTTGACGGAAAAATATATTCTTTATCCTCATTTAAAGATGCAAAAGTTTTAGTGATTGTTTTTACCTGTGACCATTGCCCTACCGCTCAGGCTTATGAAGATAGATTGATTCAGCTTACAAAAGACTATACGCCACAGGGTGTGGCCGTTGTGGCTATAATGCCTAACGATCCTAAATCTGTTCAGCTAAGCGAACTGGGTTATACTGATTTGGGAGATACTTTTGAAGAAATGAAAGTAAGGGCAAAAAATAAGCATTTCAATTTCCCTTATCTATTTGATGGCGAACATGAAACTGTTGCCAATGCTTATGGACCAGTTGCCACACCTCATGTTTTTATTTTTGATAAAGAAAGAAAGCTAAGATACCAAGGACGCATAGACGATGTTGAAAAACCAACGGGAACGCCAAAAAATAATGACACAAAAAATGCAATTGAAGCCTTACTTGCAGGAAAAGAAGTGCCTGTTGAAACAACAAAAGTTTTTGGCTGTTCTATAAAATGGGCCGAAAAAGAAGAGCACATTGCAGAAGCAGACAAAGAATGGGCTGCGCAACCCGTAACACTTGATAATATTGATTCTACAGGTATCCGCAACCTGATAAAAAATAATACTGATAAGTTGCTTTTAATAAATGTATGGGCAACATGGTGCGGACCATGTGTAAATGAATTTCCATCTTTGGTTACTATTAACCGAATGTACCGGAATAGAGATTTTCAATTCATAAGCGTTAGCGCCGATAATCCTGAAAAAAAAGATAAGGTTTTGAAAATGTTACAAATCTTACATGCCGCCAATACCAATTATCTTTTCAATTCGGATGATAAATACAAAATGATTGACGCAATAGATGCAAAATGGAATGGAGCAATACCCTACACAATTTTAGTGGAACCGGGTGGTAAAATTGTTTATGCAAACCAGGGAGAAATTGATCCTTCGGAATTAAAAACAAAAATCGTAGATAATAAATTAATTGGAAGATATTATTAACGTTACAATTATTCTTCAACTAAAATTATATAAGATAAATTCAAGACGTAATTTTATTAAAGCATCCTGTGAATTTAATTAAGCGGTTCCTCTTCCACTTCAACATCCCAATGAGCTATTAAAAGTTCAAAGCGATGTTGCTCTGCTTTTGTCAATGCTGCCTGGTCAGGATACAATTGGCTTTTATACGGAGTAGTGAGGTTCGGGTCGAAAGCTGCTGCTGCGTTTTTGAAAACAATTGCCACCCTGAAGTCCCAACGGGTATCTTCACCGCTGTGCAGCATGGGTTTTGATGCAGTAACACTGATGATATCTCCCTTTTCAATTGCTTTCTTCAACAAGGGATAATGATTCGTTTTCCATAGATTGATGAACTCATCTGCAAAACCCCATTTTACTTTGTAATAATTTTCTACTGTAAAATAGTCTTTCGGAGGCGCTGTTTGTGCAAGTCCTTTAACAGAAACCAATAAAAATAGAATGGCTAACGGTAACGCACACGCTGTTTTTATTTTGCTGAAATGAAATTGTTATAAATTCATAATGGTATTTTTATGTAAATTTTAATAAACCTGTTTGCTAAATTCTATATAATTCCTGGTTAGTTTAAAACTATTCGCGGAATTTTCATGCGTGTACCACTCACT
>CBIGQT010000408.1:0-3579 GCA_966191655.1 uncultured Ginsengibacter sp. | reverse complement strand
TGAATTATTTATGTATGGAGTACTGGTAGGCAAAGCACAAACTTTTATACCACGCGGATCGGCTATTACAACTGTCAATGTTAAGCATGCAGCCAATAATTTTGAAGTGGGTGAAAGAAAACTTAACTGGCCAAAGCCCGATATTGCAAAATATAAAGACAAAACTTTTTTGGGTTATCACCGGCCTGATGGTAAGGTTGGAACAGCTAATTACTGGCTCGTGATTCCTATGGTCTTTTGCGAAAACCGTAACCTGGAAGTATTGCGTGAAGCACTGGTGAATGAATTAGGCTATGGAAGAAATCAAAATAAAAAAGTTGAAGTTTCAAAGCTGATTGATATTTATAAAAGTGGAAAAAATATTGAAGATATATTGCATGCAGATATTTCTGTAGAAGGGGAAGAAGCAAAAAAGCAAAGGCTTTTTACTAATGTAGATGGTATAAAATTTTTAACTCATGAAGGCGGATGCGGCGGTACACGCCAGGATGCGCAGGCATTGTGTGGGTTACTTGCCGGGTATATCACTCACTCAAATGTGGCAGGAGCGACGGTTTTGAGCCTGGGTTGCCAGAACGCACAGGTGGAGATTTTGCAGGAAGAAATTAAAAAAAGAGATTTTAATTTTTCAAAACCACTGTACATATTAGAGCAACAAAAAATAGGAAAGGAAACTGATTTGATATCGCAGGCGATAAAGCAAACTTTTGCCGGCCTCGTCTATGCTAATACGCTAGAAAGAAAACCTGCGCCACTAAGTAAAATTATCATTGGCCTGGAATGTGGCGGCTCAGATGGATTCAGCGGTATTTCCGCTAATCCTGCTATAGGTTATACGTCGGATTTATTAGTAGCTCTTGGAGGTTCGGTTATTCTGTCTGAATTTCCGGAGCTTTGTGGTGTTGAACAAAACCTGAGCGACCGTTGCGTTACAACGGACACGGCTAAACGCTTTGGGAATTTAATGCGTACTTATAATGACAGGGCCAAAGCTTCAGGCTCAGGATTTGATATGAACCCATCTCCCGGAAATATTAAAGACGGGTTAATTACTGACGCAATAAAATCTGCAGGAGCGGCAAAAAAAGGCGGGACGTCTCCTGTTGTGGATGTTTTGGATTATCCGGAAATGGTAACAAAGCCTGGATTAAATTTACTTTGTACGCCCGGTAACGATGTTGAAAGCACAACGGCCGAAGTAGCGGCGGGAGCAAATGTTGTATTGTTTACAACAGGCCTTGGCACGCCAACAGGAAATCCAATAACACCTGTTGTGAAGTTATCAAGCAATACAGTTTTGTTTAATAAAATGCACGATATTATTGATATAAACACTGGCACTATTATAGAAGGTGAAGAAACCATAGAACAAGCGGGCGAGCGAATACTCGACTATGTTATAAAAGTGGCCAGCGGCGAAACAGAAGTAAGTGCCGTAAGGCATTTGCAAAATGATTTTATTCCATGGAAAAGAGGTGTAAGTCTTTAATTATTTATGCGGATTATTTTAAGAATGCATGCGAAGGTAAATACAGTATAAACGAAATTTTATGAAGGACTTTTTAGACGCTGATTTTCTATTGCAAACAGAAACCGCAAAGAAATTATATCATGATTTTGCCAAACAAATGCCGGTTTTAGATTATCACTGCCACCTTCCCGTGCGGCAAATAGCAGATGATATTAATTTTAAAAATCTTACGCAAATATGGCTCTATGGCGACCACTATAAATGGCGGGCAATGCGTACAAACGGAGTGCCGGAGAGCTTTATCACCGGGGATAAAAGTGATTATGAGAAATTTGAAAAGTGGGCGGAAACCGTGCCTTATACATTGCGTAATCCCTTATATCATTGGACGCATATCGAATTACAAAGGTATTTTGGCGTACACGAATTGCTAACGGCAGATAGCGCTAAAAAGATTTATGATGATTGCACGAGTCTGTTGCAGGCAAAAGAATATTCAGTAAGAAACTTGCTTCGCAAAATGAATGTTGAGGTAGTTTGTACGACAGATGATCCAACAGATAGTTTAGAATACCATCGTAAAATAAAAGATGATGGATTTGAAATAAAAGTGCTTCCGGCATTTCGTCCCGATAAAGCAATGAATACAGATGATGTTGGTGAATTTAAGTTATACGTTAAGAAATTGGAAAAGGCAAGTGGTATTAGTGTTACTTCTTATCAATCGTATTTAGATGCATTAAAACAACGCCATGATTTTTTTGCCACAATGGGTTGTTCTGTTTCTGACCATGGGCTTGAATATATTTATGCAGAGGACTATACGGAGGATGAAATCAATGCAACATTTAATAAGATAACTAACGCAAGAGAGCTTTCATTGGATGAAAGATTGAAATTTAAATCGGCGATGCTTCACCTGTTTGCAACCTGGGATCATGAAAAAGGATGGGTTCAGCAATACCATGTTGGGGCGTTGAGAAATAATAATACCCGCATGCTTGCAGTATCCGGGCCTGATACAGGATGGGATTCGATAGGAGACTTCCGGCAAGCTGCGTCTATGTCGAAATTTTTTGATAAGCTCGACGGCACTAATCAGTTAGCCAAAACAATTCTATATAATTTGAATCCTTCTGATAATGAATTGATGGCAACTATGGCGGGTAGTTTTAACGATGGAACCGTTCCCGGCAAAATACAATTTGGTTCTGCGTGGTGGTTTTTAGATCAGAAAGATGGAATGACGGAACAAATGAATGCCTTGTCCAATATGGGTTTGCTGAGTAGGTTTATTGGCATGATAACGGATTCAAGAAGTTTCCTTTCGTATCCCCGTCATGAATATTTCAGAAGAATTTTATGCAATTTATTTGGCGATGAAATAGAAAATGGTGATCTTCCAAATAATATCGAATGGACAGGAAAAATTATTAAGGATATTTGTTACTATAATGCAAAACAATATTTTGGCTGGTAATCGTTATTGTAAATAATTATTACGTTAGAGCCTGGATATTTTAAATTATCACGTTAATGCGTGATATTTTTGTTTATCACGTTAAAGCGTGATATTTTAATTTATCACGGAAATACGTGATATTCTTGTTTATCACGGAAATACGTGATATTTTTATGATAGTAAATAAATAAGAAATGATTTCCGTTATCACAGGAGATGTTATTAATTCAAAAAAAACTAATCCAAAAGCATGGTTGAAGCTATTGAAGGAGGAGTTAGGGAAAGCAGGCAAAAGCCCGAAAACCTGGGATATTTATAGAGGTGATAGTTTCCAGCTATTGATTAGCAACGTTGACAATGCTTTACTAACTGCCATAAAAATAAAAGCATCTTTAAAATCAATAAAAAATATTAATGTACGAATGGCCATAGGTATAGGTGATATAACTCATAATGCAATTAAAATAACAGAATCAAACGGAAGCGCATTTGTTCATTCGGGTGAAAAATTTGAAATGCTCAAAATAGAAAAGCAAAATCTGGCCATAAAAAGTGACTGGCCTGACTTTGATAAAGAAATGAATTTGTTTTTAAAGCTGAGCCTTATAGCTATGGACAACTGGACAGTAAATGCTGCGGAAATAGT
>CBIGQT010000407.1:0-3585 GCA_966191655.1 uncultured Ginsengibacter sp. | reverse complement strand
AAAGAGAATAATTAGTTAAGGTATTACACGAATTATGAAAAACTTTATAATGAAGTATTCATGTAAATGGCAGAAATTAGTGTAATAAAAAAATCTATGAGACTACTTATTGATATGGACGACGTGATTGCAGACGCAGAAGAACGGTTTCTCGAATGGTATGAAAGAGATTTTGGTGTGCGTTATACGAAGGAAGATACCAAAGGAACCAAGCTTCATTTAATGGTACCCGAAGAACACCGGAAGATTGTAAAGGAATATCCGCATCAAAAGGAATTTTTTAAAGATTTGCCCGTAATTGAAAATAGCATAGAAATAATTAAAGAACTCAACAACACGTTTGATGTTTATATCGCATCTGCTGCCATGGAATTTCCATATTCTTTACCTTATAAATATGAATGGCTCGACAAAAATTTTTCTTTCATCCACTGGAAGCGAAGAATATTTTGCGGAGATAAAAGCGTTTTAAAAGGTGATATATTAATAGATGATCATGATTTCAACTTATCAGTATTTAATGGAAGGGCAATAATGTTTACTGCAGCACATAATGCAAATGATACCAAATACGAACGACTGAATAACTGGCTCGATGCTGAGAAATTATTTGATTTGAAGTAACATGCTAAACGGGCATCTGGTTTTTATTCAACAACCGGCAGGCTAAAATAAAATGTAGAACCTTTACCTTCCTCACTTTCAAGCCATATTTTTCCATTGTGCCTTGTAATAATATCTTTTACGATGTGAAGTCCTAATCCCATGCCGGGAAAAGTGTATAAATTTTCGCTCGTGCCCCTGTAAAATTTTTTAAATATTTCATCATACTGATCGGCGGGTATTCCGATTCCAAAATCCTGAACAGAGCATACCGCCATATTATTTTCTTTATAAAGCCTTACGATTATTAGTTCACTATCGGGAGAGTACTTAACTGCATTTGTAAGAAAATTATTGATTACCTGCTCTATTCTTTCTTTATCTCCGATAACTTCTATTGGTTCATTTTCTTTAAGCAAGATGGTATGTGTCGGCGTAGTTCTTTGCATTTCTTCCGTTGTTTCAATGAGTACTTCTGATAAATTCATTTGCTCTTTTTTGTAGACAAGAATTCCTTCATCCAATTTGGTGGTGTCTATTAAATCATTTATCAAAACAGTAAGCTTACCTATCTGAATGTCCATTTTAGCATACATAATTTTTCTTTCTTCGCTATCTTCGTTTTCCTGCATAGATAATATTTGCGTGTATGCCTTTAAAGAAGTAACGGGTGTCTTTAATTCATGACTGACAATATTTAAAAAATCATCTTTTTGTTTTACCAATCGCTGCGTAATTTCCTCCGATTTTTTTAACTGAATGTTGGCCTTTTTTAAAGTTTCGTTAGTTTTCTTAAGCTCATCTGTTCGTTCTTTTATTATGTTTTCAAGCATTAGCGGCGATTTCAATGCAAGCGCCTGCGGAACTACTCTATATAATCCAAAAACTGCAAGCCATGAAACCACTGCCGTAACAAACAAAGCGATTGCAGATACCCGATAAACAGGATACCAAAACATGACTGCATCAAAAACATGCGTAACGCCGCACGCCAGTATAAAAAGAAGGAACAACCAGAAAATTCTTAAAAAAGGAAGTTTATTCTTTGTTCGTTTTATTAAAGAATAAAGTATTAAAGGAATAGAAAAGTATGCAAGCGCAATTAAGATACTTGAAATAATATAAAGCCATCCATGAAAGGACGTCCATCTTCCGCAATGCCATCTTGCAGGGAAGTTATCAGCGCTAAAAAGATTGCTGAAAAAATCTGAAATTTCATGCATAGGATTGTTTTAGAAAAATGTAATTAATATTATTACTAAAATAGTTTTATAAATGGATGCAAAATAATAAATTATCATTTTTCAAATAAGAATCGGCCATCCTAAATGGGAAAATAATTTTTATTTGCATCATATATTATTAAAATAGCCATACAACTATTGTTATACTATACTTACGATGTTTCTTTGCAAAAGGTAAAGGCAAACAAAAATTATTTATTAATTCAACTATAAATTAGATGAATGATCTTTTGGCAGCCCGTACACAGATGGCTTTTTCCTTAGGGTTTCATATTATTTTTGCCTGCATTGGAATGACGATGCCCGTTCTGATGGCCTTCAGTGAATGGCGCTGGTTGAGAACAGGCAAGGAAGTTTTTCTTGATATTACCAAAGCATGGTCGAAAGGCGTTGCTATTTTCTTCGCGGTAGGAGCAGTATCAGGCACGGTTCTTTCATTTGAGCTCGGTTTATTATGGCCAACTTTTATGCAACATGCAGGAGCAATTATAGGCATGCCTTTTTCATGGGAAGGAACCGCCTTCTTCGTGGAGGCGATAGCGTTAGGTATATTTTTATATGGATGGAATAAATTAAATAAATGGATTCATTGGGCATCGGGAGTTATTGTAAGTATATCGGGAGTTATCTCCGGAATTTTTGTTGTTTCTGCCAATTCATGGATGAACAGTCCTTCCGGCTTTGATTGGGTAAACGGTAACGCCATTAATATAGATCCGGTAAAAGCCATGTTTAACGCTGCGTGGCTCGAACAATCCATACACATGACATTAGCGGCTTTCATTGCCACATCATTTGCCGTGGCAGGCGTTCATGCTTATTTGTTATTAAGAAAAGGCGCCAATGCGTTTCATTCGCAGGCGGTGAAAACTGCATTGATCTTTGGTTCTGTTGCAGCAGTACTACAACCGTTCAGTGGCGATTTTTCTGCAAAAGATATTGCTAAACGACAACCCGAAAGACTGGCTGCATTAGAAGCATTGTATAAAACCGGTGATCATGTTGAATTATTAATCGGCGGAATACCCGATAGTAAAAAAGAAAAAGTAGATTATGCCATTGGTATTCCTGGGGGATTAAGTTACCTGGCCAAAGGAGATGTAAAAGCAGAAGTAACAGGGCTTGACAAATTTGCAAAGGAAGACTGGCCGCCGGTAACTATCACCCACATCGCCTTTCAGCTGATGGTGGCATCTGGATTTTTTCTTGCTTTCGTTTCTGTATTGTATTTAATATTTAGTATTAAGTGGCGACAGGTACTCATGAAAAAATGGTGGCTCATATTAATTGCGTTTACGACACCGTTAGGCTTTCTTGCTGTTGAAGCCGGATGGACAGTAACTGAAACCGGCAGGCAGCCCTGGATCATTTATGGAATTATGCGAACCAAAGATGCTGTATCACCAATGCCGGGATTACATTACTCTTTTTATGTAATAACAGTAGTGTATATACTGCTTTCATTTATTATTGTATGGCTTATGAAAAGACAGATAAAATCTATTTCACAATATTATGCAAGCGCAAATACTTTGTAAATGTTAACCATCATTATAATAATTTTAGGCACTTCATTTCTTTTATACACTTTATTAGGTGGCGCAGACTTTGGCGCAGGTATTATTGAAACGTTTGCAGGTAAAAGAGAAGAAGTAACTATTTCAAAAGCAATAGCGCCTGTATGGGAAGCCAATCATGTATGGCTGATACTCGCTGTGGTAATATTGTTCACTGGTTT
>CBIGQT010000406.1:0-3598 GCA_966191655.1 uncultured Ginsengibacter sp. | reverse complement strand
GACCTGGTGGCTCCAGCTAAAGCGCTTGGCTTGGAAGCGAAGACCAGCGGATGTGGAAATATTATAGCCGTTTATTAAGCAATGCTTCATTACAGCAACAGCCCTTTAATTTTGATTCCCTTACAACCATTCCCGTACTTCTGAATAATGTTGGATTCGAAGGCGAAGGCGAGGTTCTTGACATTATGTTTTCACCTCAACCCGGAAAAATTAATTTAGAAATTGACAGTACAGAAGAATTAATTGCAGAACAAAATTATGTGCAACTTCCTTCAGGTTATGTAATAAAAAAATTTGCAGAAGATACAACTATTGGCAAAGGGCATAAACTAATATTAACTTTCGATGACGGCCCAAGTGAAGAATGGACGCCCAAAATTCTTAGCATACTTGAAAGAGAAAAAGTTCCGGCGACATTTTTTGTTGTGGGTATAAATGCAGAACAAAATATTCCATTGCTTCAACGTGAATTTAAAGATGGATTTGAAATTGGCAATCACACCTTCACCCATCACAATATTGCAGACATGAGTCTGCAACGTGCCGAGCTTGAAATGAAACTTACGCGACTTCTTATTGAAAGTATAACAGGGCATTCTACTATTTTATTCCGGGCTCCTTACAATGCTGATTCTGAGCCACAGACTTATGAAGAGCTTGCTCCAATTGAAAGAAGCAGAAGCGAAAATTATTTAACGGTAAATGAAAGTGTTGACCCTAATGATTGGGCACCAGGGGTAAGCGCAGACAGTATTGTTCAGAGAGTAATAAACCAGGTTCAGGATGGCAATGCGAGTATTATTTTGTTGCACGATGCAGGCGGAGAAACCCGTCAGGCTACTGTGGATGCACTTCCCAGGATAATTGATTACTTTAAAAAGCAAGGATATGTTTTTACCACTGTTGCAGATCTTATGGGTAAAACCAAAGATGAAGTAATGCCAAGAGTAGCTTCTTCCCGCGACCGGTGGACCAGGAAATTTAATTTTTTTCTTGCCGAGACCGGTTATTGGAGTGGTCATATTTTATTTTCACTTTTTATAATTGGTATCCTTTTATCGGTTGCAAGAATTATACTTATGGCTGTGTTGGCGAGCATCCAAAAAAGAAAAGATTCTACATCAAATAAAATTTCTTCTTTGCTTGCAGCTGATAAAAGTGAATGGCCGTTAGTTAGTGTAATAGTTCCTGCTTATAATGAAGAAGTAAATGCGATCCGTACTATAAATAGCCTGCTGGCACAGGACTATCCCCAGCTCGAAATAATTTTTGTGGATGATGGCAGTAAAGATGATACTTACACCAAAGTCGGAGAACATTTTATTTCGAATTCAAAAGTTCAGGTGTATACAAAATCAAATGGTGGTAAAGCATCTGCTTTAAATTTTGGAATACAAAAATCTAATGCTGATTTTGTAGTATGCATAGACGCAGATACACAGTTAAAAACCGATGCAGTTTCTGAACTAATGAAAAAATTTGATAATGAAAATGTAGCTGCTGTAGCAGGTAATGTAAAAGTGGGCAATCAAATAAATATGATCACCCGCTGGCAAAGTATTGAATATGTAACTTCGCAAAATTTTGATCGCAGGGCTTTTGATTTATTAAACTGCATTACTGTAATACCTGGTGCTATCGGGGCTTTCCGCAAAGATGCCATTCTTATTGCGGGAGGATTTACAACTGACACACTTGCTGAAGACTGTGATCTCACTATGCGGCTGCTTCGTCATGATTATACTATAAGAAATTGTACTTCTGCCATTTCTTATACAGAAGCGCCGGAAACTTTCAGGCAATTTTTAAAACAAAGATTCCGGTGGAGCTTTGGTGTGATGCAGTGTTTTTGGAAACATCGTGATGCAGTTTTTAATCCCAGGTACAAAAATTTTGGAATGGTTGCGTTGCCTAATATTTTAATTTACCAAATGATATTACCTATTCTTGCGCCACTTGCTGATATTATTTTAGTGCTCAGCCTTATTGCCGCATCCTTTGGGGTAATTGTTGCAAGCATACCACACATTATTTTATACTATATTATTTTTACCTTCATTGATATAGCAGGCGCCGCTTTGGCTTTTGCTTATGAAAAAGAAAATCATCTCAAGCTCGTATGGATGCTTCCGCAACGTTTAATTTATCGTCAACTAATGTATTATATTCTTATAAAATCTTTTAATAAAGCTATTAAAGGAGAATTGCAGGGTTGGGGCGCCTTGAAACGTACCGGGAGTGTAAAAGATGTTGCTGTTGTAAAATAATTATTCTATTCATCAAATTTTATTAGTGAATTCACATGATGCAATAAACAATGCGACAATTGTTTTGTAATATTATCTCCCGGATATGGCCAATAGAGAATTCTTTACCTTCAATTTAGTTTATGAGTTTTCAAAATAAAACTGTATTTATAACAGGCGCTTCACGCGGTATCGGAAAATCTATTGCATTAAGACTTGCAAAAGAAGGCGCAAATATTGTAATTGCAGCCAAATCAATTGAAGAAAATCCTAAACTCGGAGGAACTATTTACAGCGCAGCTAAAGAGGTAGAAGAGGCAGGTGGAAGGGCGCTCGCAGTGCAATGTGATATCAGGTTTGAAGAGCAGATTCTGCAAGCTGTTAGTAAAGCTGCAGAAGAGTTTGGAGGCATTGATATTTTAATTAATAATGCATCCGCAATTAACTTAACTCCAATAGAACAAACTGAGCCGAAAGCTTTTTCATTAATTCATGATATAAATGTAAAGGGAACTTTTTTTGTAAGCAAAGCCTGCATTCCTTATTTGAAAAAAGGGAACAACGCCCATATTTTAAATTTATCTCCGCCAATAAACCTGGACAAAAAATGGTTTACTAACCACCTTGCCTACACGATGAGTAAATATAATATGACTATGATTGCAATTGGGCTTTCAGGCGAATTAAAAAAATATAGTATAGCGGCAAATACTTTATGGCCAAAAACAACGATCGCAACAGCCGCTGTTCGCAATTTGCTGGGTGGGGAAACATTGATAAAAATGAGCCGCACCCCTGAAATAATTGCTGATGCTGCATTTTACATTTTAAACAAACCTTCAATGGAATGTACCGGAAATTGTTTTATAGATGAAGACGTTTTAGCCAATGAAGGAATTACGGATTTAAGTAAGTATGCAATTGAACCGGGCGGTAAGCTTTACACTGATTTATTTTTATAAGATGGCTAAGCTAAATTTCTTCTTTTTGCAGCGATATAATTTTGCCCAACCGATCTAATGCACTATGCATTTTCTCAAAAATATTTTCGAATTCAGGAAGCTTTTTATCGTTATAGATTATAAAAATTGCGAGGTTTTTTTGATCTGCTTTTAATTGATTTTGCAGGGAGTTTTTTTGCAAACGATATGCCTCTCTCATCACTCTTTTAATTCTATTCCTTTCCACTGCTTTCTTAAAATTTTTACTGCTTACAGAAAAAGTTGCCTGCAGACAGCAGGAATTTTTTTCCGGCTGCGTATATAGTATTCTGAAAGGAAAATATAAGAATGATTTCCCCTCTTTAAAAAGATGCTGAATTAGCTTACGGCTTTTCAGCTTTTCATTTGCTT
>CBIGQT010000405.1:0-3607 GCA_966191655.1 uncultured Ginsengibacter sp. | reverse complement strand
CTTATATGAGAGACGGGGGTAAAGAATTTCAACCAACTGTTGTTAATAAAGGCATGCCATCTTCCGGCGTAAATGGTATGGTATGGATACCGGGAGGAGAGTTTAGCATGGGTAATGTAAATCCAACCAATATGACAGACGGTGGCAAAGAAACCATGAATGATGCAAGGCCTGTACACCGGGTGTATGTAAATGGCTTTTTTATGGATGAAAATGAAGTAACCAATGCTGAATTTGCTGCGTTTGTAAAGGCAACAGGTTATATAACAATTGCAGAGCGTAAGCCGACCAAAGAAGAATTTCCTGATGCGCCGGAAGCAAACCTGGTAGCTGGTTCTGTAGTATTTACTCCATCTTTTACCAATGACCTAAGCGATCATTACCAGTGGTGGAATTATGTTCATGGCGCCGATTGGAAACATCCCCTTGGTCCTGAAAGTGATTTAAAAGGGAAAGAAAATTATCCCGTAGTACACGTTGCATGGGAAGATGCTGTGGCTTATGCAAAGTGGGCAAGCAAAAGATTGCCTACAGAAGCAGAGTGGGAGTTTGCCGCAAGAGGTGGTGATGCAGGTGAAATGTATACCTGGGGCAACCAGCTAAAGCCCAATGGCAAATGGATGGCCAATATATACCAGGGTAAATTTCCTTCTAAAGATGCAGGTCTTGATGGCTATGCAGGTATCGCACCCGTAAAGCAATTTCCTGCGAATAAGTATGGATTGTTTGATATGGCCGGCAATGTTTGGGAATGGTGCAACGATTGGTATAGGCCGGATTATTATCAAACAAGTTCCGCTGAAGGTGTAGCCAAAGATCCTAAAGGTCCGGATGCATCGTATGATCCTTCTGAACCTGGAGAAAAGAAGAAAGTGCAGCGGGGCGGCTCGTTTTTATGTACAGACCAGTATTGCACCCGTTACATGGTAGGCACACGTGGCAAAGGAGAATACCGGTCTGCTTCTAATCATGTTGGTTTCCGTTGTGTGAAAGATATTCCGCAAAGCGCCATTAAATAAGAGCAAGTAACTGCTTGCAGTAGCTATTGCCCTTTCGGCATCCAAGGGTTAACAGGTGTTCACCAAAAGGAGAGAAGATATCTGAAAATCTTCCGCTTCCGCATAAGCGATATGGAGCAATAGAAATGAAAGAAACTATATATAAAATGAAAATTGCAAGACAGAATTTTGAAATAAATTCCTGCCGTGAAGAGGATAAGTTTTACTTGTCCGAATCCATAATAAAAATATTAGAAGGAAATCTTTTTTTATTTTCAGCTTTTGCTTCATTAAGAATCGAAATAAATCTTTCCATGTCCGGATTGTAGCCACCTGCATTTTTAATAATTTTTCCTGACTCATCAACAAAAATATATAGCGGTTGTGCGTTATAGTTAGCAATGGTCGCTTCAAAATCAAGATTTTTGGCACCTACATTATTCTTTTGGGACTGATCTAATTTTGAAACATATTTTTCCTTGTCGGGTAATTCTCTTTTTTCATCAACATAAAGAGAAACAACAACAAAATCGTTATGTAATATTTTACTTACTTCAGGTTTTGATAGAACTTCACTTTCCATCTTACGGCAGTTAGCGCAACTGTGTCCTGTAAAATCAATCATAATAGGCCTGTTCAACACGGTTGCTGCAGCAACAGCTTCATCAAAATCAAAAAAAGTTTCAACGCCTGCAATCTCAGATCCTAATATGTCTGTATATTTTTTTGGCCTGGTATAAGAAAGGGCTTTCATCGCCATATTGGAAGCTTCCTTTGACTCATTGTCTACGGCTTGCTTGTTCCTTATCAATTTCTCAATATTAAAATCCTGTGTTTTATTTTCAGGAAGCCATCCACTGATAGCATTTAACGGTGCACCCCATAAACCTGGAATCATGTATACAGTAAATGCAAGTGGAACGATGGCAAATAATAATCTTGTTACAGAAAGATAAGGATGGCCATAATCGTTTAATGGTAAATGATCATCGTGGCTGAATTTTAATTTGCCCAGTAAATAAAACCCAAGTAATCCAAAAATAATGATCCACAAAGAAAGATACACATCCCGGTCCAGTATTCTCCAATGATAGGCAAGGTCGGCATTTGATAAGAATTTTAATGCCATAGCAATCTCTATAAATCCAAAAGAAACTTTCAATGTATTTAACCATCCACCCGATTTCGCAATTTTATTGAGCAATCCCGGGAAGAATGCAAATAGTGCGAATGGCAATGCAATAGCTAAGGAGAAACCAAGGAACCCTATAATAGGACCGAGCCTTTCTTTTTGTTGCGTAACATCAATTAATAAGTTTCCTATAAAGGGCGCTGTACACGAAAATGATACCAACACCAGGGTAAGCGCCATAAAGAAAATTCCTGAGAAGCTGTTGTGGCTCGCTTTTGAGTCTACTTTATTAGTCCATGAAGAAGGTAAGTTAATTTCGAATGCACCTAAAAAAGATATACCAAAAACCATAAATAACAGAAACACAAAAATGTTGAAGACAGCGCTTGTTGATATTTGGTATAAAGTATCTTTTCCAAAAATTAATGTTAGAAAAAAAGCAAATAGTGTAAATATGGCGACAATAGAAAAGGAATATAATGTTGCATTTTTTATTCCCTGGGCCCGTGACTGGCTTCGTTTTAAAAAGAAGGTAACGGTTACAGGAAACATTGCGTATAGGCATGGCTGTAAGACTGATATAAATCCCCATCTTAACCCGTCAATAAAAGTATGACTTAAAGTTTTATGCGTTGTATCAATTATTTGTGCTGTTGCATTTTCAACTGCTAAGAAAAAAGCAATGAAACATAAAACAACCGTAATAAATAATCTATAAATCTTCATGACTGAATTTAAAAAAATAGGATAACTACAAAGGTTATCCTATTAAAATTACTGTATCAATTTTAATTTTAAAGAGCTATATCAAATGCTACTGTCTTTGGAGGCAGGCATTGTTTATCGTTACAAACCATATACTCGATAGTGCCCGAGACTTTTTTAGTGCCTGGCTCCACTTTTACAGTTTGAATGAAATCCACATTCTGTTCAAAATATTTTTGATTTACTTTAAACTCATTTTCAAAAATGGTTTTCATTTTTCCTGCTTCTTTTGGTTTACCCACTTCTTTTGCATTGGTAAAAGTGAGTGCGGTTGCCTGGGCGCCGCCATCGGGATTGTATATTGAATAAATATGCCATTTAGGATCAACTAAAGTTTTTATATGAACTTCATATTGATTGCTACCTTTCTTTACGGTACTATAACTAAATTTTACAGGGTTTAATATTTGCCCGAAAGAAGTATAGATGATGAAAACAGATAATATAGTAAAGAATATTTTTTTCATTGTAGTTGTGATTTCTGCAATAATATTAAATTAAAAACGCTAAGTTGTTAATGATAGTTTCAATAATTAATTTTTTAACGTTAGTTTATAGAAAATAAATCTGAAAACACCTTTCTTCCATCTGTATTACCTAACAAGGCGCTGCATGCCCTCTCAGGATGCGGCATCATAGCAAAAACATTTCTTTCTTTATTGCAAATACCTGCAATATTGTTGACAGACCCGTTTGGTGAATAATCCACGTT
>CBIGQT010000404.1:0-3608 GCA_966191655.1 uncultured Ginsengibacter sp. | reverse complement strand
AAGCAAACTGGTAAAAATGATGTTAAGTTTCTTAAAAAGATTTTTCAAAAATTGAAATACGAAATGAGTATTTCGAAAGTATTGTCGAGGGATATCTCGGACAACTACATGATGAACTTTCTGTACCGGAAAAAGACCATTTTATTTACGCCGGCAAGTTTATGATCTATATGCAAGGACTTCGGTTTCTTACCGATTATATTAATAATGACATTTACTATGGATCAAAATATGAGGATCACAATTTGGTAAGGGCCGGTAACCAGTTCACCTTGCTACAAAAATTAACAGATAAAGAAAATGAACTGCAGCACTATGTAACTTCGCTGGCCTTGAAACAGTATTGATGGTATCCTTATGCTTTATCGTCGTTCTTTTTTAAACTAACGGTTACTGTTATCCTAAAGTTATAAAGCCGTCTTTGGTATAGATTAAAATTCATTGTTTTCGCCCGGATTAGATACATTAGAAGCCTGAAAAAAGAGACAGTTAATGTATGGAAATATCTCAACTGCTCTTTTGATATTACTGTTGATTATGAAACTAAAATTCATCGCTAAATCCAAAAACCGGTTTCCTGTTTTTCCATTTCCCCCTGGTAAAATCCGGTATCTCCATTAGCGCACCGCCTGTTGCTATTGATTTTTCACTTAGTGGAGTGATTGAATACCATGTAGCCAAATCATAAACATCAAGAGGGAATGGTGTTTTTCTCTTGATGCATTCGATAACAGCGTTATCAACAAAAAAGTCCATGCCACCATGCCCGCTTTGTGCAGCATCTTTTTCATACCTCTTCCACAACGGATGATCATTTTCTTCCATAAACTTTTGTGGATTATCCCAAACGTGTTTTTCGCTTACATTCTCAAAATAAATCATGCCCCTGTCGAATTCTCCTTCATGATGATCTTGCCAAAGCCCGTTAGTACCCTGTACACGAAAACCTAAGTTGTAGGGACGTGGTGAGGAAGTATCAAGCGTGAGTACAATTGTTTCGCCGTTAGTTGTTTGTATTTGAGTAGTAACAATATCCCCCTGCTTAAATTTTACTTTTGCATTTGGGTGATCGGGCCCGCCCTTTGGGTTATTGATTATATAGCGATGCAGCCCTCTTGTTTTTGTTGCGATGGAAGAAAGCTTTGTAAGCCGGTTGCCGCGATTAATATCAATCATAACGGCGCCAGGCCCCAATCCGTGTGTTGGATAATTTTCACAATTACGATCAATATAATGTTGTGTTCTCCATTTAGCTTCGCTGAAACCTTTATCTCCAAATTCAACTCCCGAATCACTGGCCGTTATTCCATCATTAAATAAAACTCCGCGGAGATCATGTTGATAACCTCCCTGCAAATGCAACAACTCTCCGAACATTTCCTTTCGTACCATGTTTAATACGGCCATGATGTCTCTGCGATAACAAACATTTTCCAGCAGCATAATATTCATGCCGGTTTTTTCAGCAGTATTTACAACATCCCAGCAATCCTGTAATTTCATTGCTCCGCACACTTCAACACCTACTGTTTTACCCGCATGCATAGCATCCATACTTTGCAGCAAATGCCATTGCCATGGGGAAGCAATAAATACGGCATCAATATCATCCCGTTTTAGTAAGTTTTTGTAATCATAATTTCCATTGCCGTATTCAACAGGAGTTTTTTTACCAAACTGTTTCACCAAAGCCCTGGCCATACCCATCATTCTTTTATCAGGATCGGCCATGGCAATTACTTCCACATCATTCCTCTTAAGCATTTCGGTTAGGTGGAGTTGACCGCGTAAACCTACAGCAATCATGCCTACACGGACTTTAGATTGTTTTACTGTAGCAAAAGTTTTCAAAGGAGTATTCATTAATGCCAGCCCGGCTCCGGCTGAGGCCGAGTATTTTAAAAATTTTCTCCTGTCATAATATAATATCATAAACACCTATTTCTTTTCAAACTTAGAAAATAATTCTGAGCCGGCAGTGTGCAAACGTTTGATGCAATAATTTTAGTAATCACTATAATCGGTAATAACATTTCAAATGACAACCAATAAGGAATAAACACAATCTCTTAAAAAGTTTGAAATAATTTTGTGCAAACGGTTGCCTGTTCAATTATTCTTTTAAAACAATAGTTTTAAGTTTTACCATTAATAACTTGTAATTATAATTCCGGTTATTTGGTATCATCATTCAAAAAAATAATTAATGAACACATTAAATCGAACAACCTACGCCGTTATAATCATTGGTATCCTGTTTTTTATTTTTGGTTTTGTTACCTGGCTAAATGGCACTCTTATCCCGTTTCTTAAACTTGCCTGCCAGTTAAAAAGTGATACACAGGCATTCTTTGTAACCTTTAGTTTTTATATGGCTTATTTTTTTCTGGCCATTCCTTCGTCTTATGTATTAAAAAAGACGGGGTATAAAAATGGTATGGCGCTGGGCTTGTTTGTTATGGCTATTGGTTCCATCATATTTGTTCCGGCGGCTAATGCCAGAAATTTTGGTTTATTTCTTACCGGCTTATTTGTGCAAGGCATGGGACTGGCGCTACTGCAAACCGCTTCCAATCCTTACATCAGCATAATTGGCCCGATTCAGAGCGCCGCAAAACGCATCAGCATTATGGGCATTTGTAATAAAACTGCCGGTATGCTCAGCCCTATAATTGTAGGTGGATTGGTTTTAAAAAATGCAACTGCCATCGAAGAAAAAATAATGTCTGCAACTGATGTCAATCAGAAAGACATACTGTTGAACGAACTTGCCCATAGAGTGATAACTCCATATATAATTATTACCGTAGTATTAATTATCATGGCATTCATGATAACCAAATCGTCTTTGCCGGAAATTGCATCTGGTGACAAGGAACCCGTTTCTTCGAAACCCATCATGGAAAAAACAACTGTGTTTCAATATCCTCATTTAATGTTGGGCGTATTATGCCTTTTCCTTTATGTGGGTGTGGAAGTGATGGCGGGCGATGCCATTGGTACTTATGGAAAACACATGGGAATGCCATTAGATCAAACAAAATACTTTACTGCATTTACGCTGTTTGCAATGCTGACCGGTTATGTTATCGGCATCTTCACTATACCGAAATTTATTTCACAACAAAAGGCGTTAGCTATCTCGGCTGTATTGGGCATTATTTTTACGACTGGCGTTTTTGTTTCATCAGGTTATACCTCTATTACTTTCATTGCAATGCTTGGCTTGGCGAATGCGTTGATGTGGCCCGCCATTTTCCCGCTGGCTATTGACGGACTTGGCAGTCATACTAAGTTCGCATCCGCCTTGCTTATAATGGGCATTGCCGGCGGAGCAGTAATCCCTTTGGTTTACACTAACCTCAGGGATGCTGTGCAACTTTCCAATTCGTTGTCTTTTTTTACATGTATGCTTCCCTGTTATATATTTATTTTTTACTATGCAGTTAAGGGATTCAGGATAGGTAAACCTTTTACACTTGTGGCACGGTAATGCCTATCCGAAAAAAAAAAAAAAAAAAAATAGTACTTAAAAGAATAAATCAAACCTGCACGTCTTTATCATCCTTCCTGTTAAAAATTATCATGCATACCCCAAACACAAGAAA
>CBIGQT010000403.1:0-3610 GCA_966191655.1 uncultured Ginsengibacter sp. | reverse complement strand
TTTACATTATACTGCAGTTTTTCATTATCAAGGTATACGGCTGTAATTATTTTTTCAGGATCATATTTTTCTATCAATTCAATGCTGTCCGCGTCAAAACGCTGGCTTATCTCTTGCCCTGTTATTTCATAATTTCCATCTTTATAAATAATCAAAATCTTATCATCACCGTCGAAGTTTCCGAGAAAAGTTCCCTTTGATTCAATATTGAGTCGTCCAAAAGTTGCATCAAACCAAAGCTTACGCTTATCAAGTGTGGATTTCCCTTTTTCGAGTAACCTTACAGATTTAATAGCATATTTGGTTACCTGGTTCCCGATACTGTTACGGCTCCGGATATCAAGTGTTTCAAAAGAAAATTCAAGTTCCTTAATTCTCGCTTTGGAGTTAGGAGATAAAATTATTTTTATCGTCTCTGCTTCACCGTTAAGATTAATAGAAAAGTAATGTACTTTACTTTTTTCATCGCCTTTGGTAAGGTCGTATTCTTTGTCGCGGGTAACGCCTGTTACATTAAAACGTTTTGCATAGCTGACGCCTTTTTTACCTTCAGCATAAATCATATTATAAGTAGTGCGTTCATCATTTTTCCTGAATACGGCTATATGAATAATATCTTTTCCAATAAATACTTTATCAGCCACTTTTACTACTTTCATCATCCCTGTTTTTGTGAAAGCAATGATATCATCAAGATCGCTACAATCATCAACAAATTCGTCTTTCTTTAATCCGGTTCCAATAAAACCTTCTGAACGGTTTACATAAATTTTTGTATTAGCGATGGCTACTGCTTTTGCCTGTATGGTATCAAAGAGCTTTATTTCTGTTTTGCGCTCACGACCTTTACCGTATTTTTTCAGCAAATCTTCATAATAACTTATAGCATATGGCGTAAGATGTTCCAGGTCGTGATTTACCTGTTTCATGTTATGTTCCAATGCTTTTATCTGTTCATTCAATTCATCAATATCCAGTTTGTAAATTCTGCGTACAGGCTTTTCGGTTAGTTTCAGAATATCTTCCCTGGTTATATCCCTTTTCAGCTGCTTTTTATAAGGAACAAATGCTTTATCAATTGCAACGATAACTTTCTCCCATGTCTCATGTTTCTTTTCGAGTTCTTTATAAATCTTTTCTTCGAAAAATATTTTTTCCAGTGAGGTATAGTGCCATTTTTCCTGCAGTTCTTTCAGTTTTATTTCCAGTTCTTTTTTAAGAAGTTCTCTTGTATTATCTGCTGAAATTTTCAGCAATTCACTTACTCCGGGAAATTCGGGCCTCTGTCCGTTGATAACGCAGGCATTGGGCGATATTGAAATTTCGCAATCCGTAAAGGCATACAAAGCATCAATAGTAATATCCGGTGAAATACCCGGAGCCAGATCAATACTTATTTCAACTTCGGCAGCAGTATTATCGGTCACCTTTTTTATTTTAATCTTGCCATTATCATTTGCTTTTATAATGCTGTCAATTAACTGCGTGGTGGCGGTACCGTAAGGAACATCTTTTATTAACAATGTTTTTTTATCTGATTCTTCAATCCTTGCCCTGACCCTTATTTTGCCTCCCCGTATTCCATCATTATAATTAGTTATATCAATCATTCCACCTGTTGCAAAATCAGGATAGAGATCAAATTTCTTTCCCTTATAATATTTTATAGAAGCTTCTATCAATTCACAAAAATTATGAGGAAGAATTTTAGTTGCCAGTCCAACTGCTATTCCTTCTGCGCCCTGTGCAAGCAGCAATGGAAATTTCATTGGGAGCGTAACAGGCTCATTTTTCCTTCCATCATAACTCAACTGCCAGTTAGTCGTTTTACTATTAAATGCAACTTCCAATGCAAATTTGCTGAGCCTTGCTTCGATGTACCTCGGCGCTGCCGCATCATCACCGGTTCTAACATCGCCCCAGTTCCCCTGTGTTTCTATCAACAATTCTTTTTGCCCAAGGTTTACAAGTGCATCTCCAATACTCGCATCTCCATGCGGATGGTATTGCATGCTTTGCCCGATAATGTTGGCAACTTTATTAAATCTGCCATCATCCATTTCTTTCATTGCATGCAGAATCCTTCTTTGAACAGGTTTAAGTCCATCTTCCACTGCCGGAACGGCACGCTCGAGAATTACATAACTGGCATAATCCAGGAACCATGTTTTGTACTGGCCGCTTATTCCATTATCACTATGTGTATAATCCTCTTTAATTCCTTTTGCCATCTACTTTTATTTATGCCACGAATTAAATCAATAAACACGATTGAAAAGAACAGATTCATTGGTGAAAATTCGTTTCATTCGTGGCTATTTAATTTCTTTTAATTTTACCTCAAAGTCTTTCATATTTTTTATTTCTCCCTGCGCATCTATTCTCCCTCCTTTTATCATAAGCTTAATTCTCCAAAGCAGGTAGGCATCACCGGTAGTTATCTTTGATTTCGAAAAAAAAGAATGTAATAATTTATTTACTCTTTGCCAATCGGGTGTAATTAATTTCATCAATTCATTGTCATAATAATCGTAATCATGTTGTAATAATTTTTTACCGCCTTCCAAAATTCTTACTCCTTTATTTTCATTACATAATTTTGTCCATTCATCAGGATCCACTTCAAATTCACTCAGGGTTATTTGTCTTGCTAATTTTTTTGCCTTTAAAAATTCTTTAGGCTGAATTTCAAAAATATTCGTCGGATAAAAAATATGCCCTTTCTCATTTATGAAAGGAAGATTATTTAAATACAAAATGAAAATTCTGCTTTGAAACTCTTTTAGCTGACTCATTAGCCAATAATATCCTGATACATCGTGTTTGTTCTGCGCTGCCCAAATCCAGGCAACTTCTTCTTCATTTTCTCTCAAAGCATCAGTCAATTGTATTGCTGTTTTTAGATCATCAATCTCACGACTATCAACTTTTCCTTCATATTCACTTCCCGCCAAAACCTCTCTCCACCATTGTTTGCGGGTTTCAATTCCTTCTTTAGAATAAATATTTAATAAGGGACCTACTGCAAAATCATCTTTAATTTGAATTACTTCACCTTGCAAAGTATTATCCAGTTTGATTGCCTTTTCTAAAGTATCAACATCATTTTGCTGAAAAACTATGTGAATCATTTATAGAATTAAAAATTAAAAATTAAATTTCGGCAACTTCTGCAAGATCGAGTTCCACTTTTAAATTATCAATAATAAAATCCTGGCGGGATGGAGAATTTTTCCCCATATAATATTCAAGTAATTGTTGTATATGAACTTCGGGTAAAAGCATTACAGGTTGCAGGCGAATATCATCACCGATAAATTTGCCAAATTCTTCCGGTGAAATTTCTCCAAGGCCTTTAAATCTTGTTATCTCAGGTTTATTCCCCAGCTTATCAATTGCTTTTTGCTTTTCATTTTCATCATAGCAGTAAATGGTTTCCTGTTTGTTTCTTACCCGAAACAAAGGTGTTTCCAAAATATAAACATGCCCGTTCTTAACCAGGTCAGGAAAGAACTGGAGAAAGAAAGTCATTAACAATAATCTTATGTGCATACCATCTACATCTGCATCTGTTGCAAAAACAATATTGTTATACCTGAGATCTTCGAAG
>CBIGQT010000402.1:0-3613 GCA_966191655.1 uncultured Ginsengibacter sp. | reverse complement strand
AAAAAGTTTTACGTTAAATCTATTTTCAAATGAAAAGTAACCCTGTTCAATATTCTGAATCACATAATTTATCCCTTAATATTTTCCTGGTTTTTTATGTATACGTTACATTTATTTTGATTGTTGCCAATATTTCACCGGTGTCTGCTACAAGCTATTTTATTTTTTTTCTTCTTGGCCTAACGGCGCTTTGCTTATTATTCCTAAGAGCCACCTATAAAATAACTTTAAGAAAAAATGTCCTGGAGATATCAATAAAGTGTTTTATTAAAATAGTTTTTCAAAGATTGGATATCATCAAGGTCGGGGCTTTAGAAGAGTTAAGAATTAATGATATTAAATCCTCATTTAAAATTGAAAACAAAACACCTGGAAGCACATCATACTTAATTAAAATACCAAAAGCTTTAAAAATACACATGTCAAATAAAAAGAGCTATATCATTTCAACCGCTAACCCTGATCAATTGGCAAACCTGATTAGATCAATTAAAAAATAATGTATACTTCAACTCTCAATGTAGTGCTGAGTGAGGTTAATACGCTATACTTCTCTTCCAAATTTTACCACATCACAAAATACCAACAGAAATGTTTTCTATCCTTAAGAATATTTTCCGTATGCTATCCGGCATTCTAATTAAAAGCGCATCTAATTAAAAAACGTTATTGCCTTTAGTTCATCAAAATTATTTCCCTTTTAATACCATATACTATTTTAAACTGAAATACGTTTTGGAAACAGGTACCTTTTGAAAAATGAATATAAAGCGGGTGGATATTTCCAAAGGAATAATAAATGTGATCATTTTTCAGGAGGTATTGTAAAATAAAATCTAATAATACATCCTTTAAATCCTGTCTTTCTATGAAAAGATCCGTCACATTCATCCCGGCTGTATTACTTGTCTGTATCCATGCATTCAGTTCCCCTTACAGCCCCACCGGAACCGAGCTTATGAGGAGTAACCTGTATATCGCGGGAACCGATGGAACCACTACTTTAGCGGATGGTGACCTTACACAGTATGATCCCACTTTTAGTAACGCAATAGACGGAATGGATGCGAGGAAAATGAGCAATTTTGCAGAGAATATCGGCATGGTCAGGGGAGCTACTATATTGGTTATAGAAAGAAGGCAAACCATACAAAGTACTGATACTATTTTCTACAAGATTTGGAACCTGAGCCCGCAGCGGAAATACCAGTTGCAATTTGATGCCAGCAACCTTAGTCAGCCCGGATTAACCGCTTATCTGGAAGACCAATATCTTCATATTAATACACCCGTAAGCCTTGATGGAACAAGCTATTTAAATTTCTCAATAAATGCCGATGCGGCTTCATCAGACGCATATCGTTTCCGGTTAATTTTTACAACGGTAAGCAAAATGTTGCCGGTTACTTTTACAGCTACACCATCTTACGGACACAGTAATGCCATTAGTCTTAACTGGAATACAGCTGACGAAAACGACGTAAAAGATTATACGGTTGAAAGATCGTCCGATGGAATCCATTTTAATGAAATGGCCGTAATTAAAACGTATAATGCAGCCATGGATAATTATAGCTACCTTGATGCGTATCCACTAACCGGGTCTAATTATTATCGCCTGCAGGGCAACCTCACCAGCGGAGATACAAAATACAGTGACATAATAAAAGTGAATATTGAAAAAGGCATTTCTCTCGTGAGAGTATATCCGAATCCTGTAATTAATAAAACTTTCAACCTCCAGTTTGTAAATGAGCCTGCCGGACTTTACCAGGTAAAATTGGTTAATAATGCCGGCCAGTCGGTTATAACAAAACAATTTCAACACCCGGGAGGTAGTGGCAGCTTCATTCTTACGTCGTTGCAAAATATTCCTCACGGAATATACCGCCTGGAAATTACAGGACCCGGCGGAACTAAAACCAATGTGAATGTTGTTTATTAAACTATAGATCTTTGAAACATTCAAACAAAATAAAAAATAAGAGCCTGGTTTGCCGGGCTTTTATTTTTTTACAATTGTACAGGAATTTATTGTTCATTGTTGATTAAAAAACCCTATTAAAATAAATCCCGTAAATCTTGCACTGGAATTAAATTTAATTACCTTAGCATTTCATTGTCAGCTATGAAAAAATTTGCAAAATATTTCTTTTTATGTAGTCTTGTTGTGATCTTTTTAATTTGTATCCCTGCTTCAGTTAAGTCAGATCCATCAGATCCAGCAGATCCTGCTTGTGACCCTCTGGATCCCGGTTGCCCTATAGATGGTGGTTTGGGTATATTACTTGCGGCAGGTATCGGTTACGGGATTAAAATAGTGAAAGGAAACCGTAAAAAGGAAGCTGGACAAACGCTGCTTTAATTATAAATTCTGTAAACTAACCGTTTAGCTTTTTATCTGACATTTTCAGTTAAATTTGCAATCGCCAAATAAAAATAAGGGTAATTACGTTATTGCCTTTTATCCATTATGCAAAATTCAAAGAAAACTATTTCCCCCGGCGGGGAATATATTGTCTCATTTACAAATAATTTAATTCACACGCTCAACACAAAGTTTCCTGGTATAAAGAGCATGGGGTCGTTACTTTGCTTACTCATCTTTTTTTCCTTAGCCTCATGCACACTTCTTAAAAACCCGGTCTATTTTAAAAATCTTCCAAACGATACTACATTAAACAATGTGGTCACACAAAAATATGAGCTGAAAATTCAGAAGAACGACGTTCTGGGTATAACCGTAGCAAGCTTAAGCCCCGATGTTGCTTTTTATAATGCGCCACAAAATACGGTTGGCCCCGTAAATGGTTACCAGGTTGATGAAAACGGAAATATATCATTTGTAAAATTAGGTATATTACATGTTGAAGGTATGACGAGGAAAGAATTAAAAGATACACTGGAGAAAAATTTGGTTCCTTATTTAAGAGATGTGGTGGTATCTGTTGGCTTTTTAAACAGGCACATAACAATGCTGGGAGGATTAAACCCCCAGATAATTCCCATGCCAGGAGATAACATGACCATTCTTGATGCATTGGCTGCCTCCGGAGATATTGGTGTAAAGGGCAGAATTGATAATGTACTGGTGATTCGGGATACCGGGAGTGCCAAAACATTCAAAAGATTGAACCTGGAGAACAGTTCCATATTTTCTTCTTCTTATTATTACCTTCAGCCGAACGATATTGTATATGTAGAACCGCTTAAAGAAAGAACCCCGTTAACCGCAGCGCAGATAATTTCTTATGTGATTTCCACAGTTTCTCTTATTGTTTTAATAACAAGGTTATAAATTAAATTATTGTAATTGATGGATGAAGAACAATTTTTTAAGGAACGTGAAGATAGTAATATTTTTAAGCAGGTAATTTACAAGTACCTGCCTTTCTGGCCGCTGTTTGTGCTAACTACTACTATTTGTCTTGCCGTTGCATATATCGATCTGCGTTCGCAGATTCCTGTGTATGTGGCTTCAGCAAAGGTTTTATTGAAAGACCCTCAAAAAGGCGGAGGTGATTCTAAGGTATTAGATGCATTGAATATTTTTTCTGAAAAAAAGATCGTAGATAATGAGATTGTAGTCCTTCGCTCTTCAGATATTATGCAG
>CBIGQT010000401.1:0-3621 GCA_966191655.1 uncultured Ginsengibacter sp. | reverse complement strand
AATCTTCAAATATTAGTCTCTTAGGACCAGCAGGTACTGGTTTCGGCAAAAGCATTTTTTCGGATGTCCGTGATTATACAGATAAAAGCAATGCTGTTAATAATTTGCATTTTTCAGAAAGCAGAACTTCCATTTTAAACCGCCTCCTTCACCTTTCTGGAAGCGGTTTTAAAAATGAAAAATTTGTCACCACAAGTTTTTTATTACCCGTCAATGTAAACAGGCCGGAGAAACTCCACATACATATAAGTTATGATTCTCAGCTTAAGAAAGCGAATGGGCATGTACCGTTCCATTTGCACTTTTCGGATTATAATATAAATGCAAGCCGGACTTTCAATAAAATAAAGAATTCTTTATTAGTAAATAGGTGATACCTCTATTGTCAAAGAGCAATAGTATTACCAAATTTGCCAGACAATCATTTAATAAAAAAATTTGCTGCAAAGCGTTCCCTTCAGCGAAATTATAAAATAGGGAATCTTCCCCAAATAAATAGGGAATATCCCTGTTATTAAACAGCTACATTCTTTTCAAATTTGTAATTAGCTTTTATTATCAAAAACATCATAAAAAATGTACGCAGTAGAACCCCCGGTTTATGTACGGACTAAAAGAGCAAGATTAATTGTCAAAAAAGGAATTGAAAACATCTCCTTACCTCTTGAAGAAATTGTTTTGATTTATACTCAGGATAAAATAGTTTACGTAATTGATATGCTTTCAAAAAAATATATTTCTGATAAAACACTGTCTGAACTTGAGGAGGAATTAGACAATAGAATTTTTTTTCGGGCAAACCGCCAATACATTGTTAGTATAAATTATATAAGAAGTTTTAAATCTTTTGAAAAAGTTAAGTTGCTTCTTGGTCTGGTAATTCCAGAAATAAATCATTCGATAATTATTAGCCAGGAAACAGCGCCGGTATTTAAACAATGGATGCGGGATGCATAACTATATTAAACCGAATACGTAATAATCTTTTTGAAACATTGACATTTATAGAAAATCCTATCAACAAATTATCATTTAAAAATTTTATGCCGCAGATTGAAGAAATAGCATTGCATAATTCTTATAAGGAAATTCTTCCTTCTGTTGCACTTACCGTTGCGCAGCCACTAGTCAGGATTTACATTAAATGCGAACAACTGGAAGAAATGTTGAAGGGTTGTAAAAGAAATGAAAGATTAGCCCAGAAAGAATTATATCATAACTATTACAACTATGCGATGTCGATTGCTTTGCGATACTCTTCAACTTATGACAGCTCAATAGAAATGATTAATGATGCATTTTTAAAAGTTTTTAAAAGCATACAAACTTTTGAGCCGCGGCATGGAAACACAGTTGCTTCTTTTACAGCTTGGTTAAAGAAAATACTGATTTATTCGTGTATTGACCACATAAGAAAATATAATAAAAAAGAAATGATAGGTCTTGTTGATACTGAACAAATAACAATGGCGGATCACTGCGAAACTGCCGAGCAGATGTTACAGCATAAAGAAATTATAACGAGCATACAGCACTTATCGCCCGCATACAAAGCAGTGTTTAATTTATATGTGATAGAAGGTTTCTCTCATGCAGAGATTGCAGAAAAATTAAATATTTCTGAAGGTGCATCAAAAAGTAATTTGCATAAGGCAAGACAAAATCTGCGGCATCTTTTGGAAGAAAGCAATGCCATAAATTATGCCGGGGCTTTATAACCGGGATAGTTTAAATACACACAAAAAAAATTAAAAATAATCGGACCGGAGGCAACTGTTGCCGAAAAATAAACGCTTTATAGAAAAAGAAATTCTTTAACAAAAAATCACTCTCACTAATCTGCCTTAACAGGCGGAATTTAATCTATCGACCCACAATCTAAAAAGTAAAAAAAATGAAAAAATTATTTACAATGGGCATTGTATTGTCCGGTTTAATACTTTTAATAAGCAGCTGTAGCAAAGATAAAAATGCAAATCCGGGTACTTCTTTGAATGATATTAACCTTGCAATGGATGCGGCACATGGAACATATATTACTAATAAGCAAGGACTTTCCTTGTATATGTTTGCCAATGATGCAGATGGCGCCAGTTCCTGCACGGGCGGTTGCGAAACCACATGGCCTCCATTTACTACAGACCTAAGCACGGCAAAATTGGGCGCAGGATTAACCTTAACCGACTTTGCAATGATTACTACTGCAAGTGGTAAAAAGCAGGTTACCTACAACGGATGGCCACTATATACTTATTCGCCCTCAGGCACTGATGGCTATGGCAATACTACTAACATACCTGAAGCAGCCGGCTCTACAAGGGGAGATGGCGTAAGTGGTATTTGGTTTATTGCAAAACCGGATTATACGATTATGCTTGCTGATAATCAACTGAAAGGATTAGACGGCAACGATTATAAAAGTGACTATTCTATCGGTGTTGGTAAAACCATTTATTTTACTAACGGTAAAGGTAGAACGATTTATACTTTTGCTGTTGACAGTTTCAACATCAATAAATTCACAAAACCCGATTTGTCTAACAACAATGTATTCCCTTTGTATGAAGAAGAAAAAATAGTTGTTCCTTCCATTTTAGATAAAACTTTATTTGGAAACATTACTGTTGCGGGAAGAAAACAGATGACTTACAAAGGCTGGCCTTTGTATCATTTCGGCCAGGATACTGTTCGGGGATTGAACCTGGCTGTAAGTTTTCCTGTTGCAGGTACGTGGCCCGTAGCTGTGAAGAATGTTCAGGATGCAAAGAAATAGTAGTAGCTTAAGTATGACTGATTAATCGAAGAGGCTTTCCCGAAAAGATTGCCTCTTTTTTATGCTCAGTCATCAAGCACGCTTATTTGAAAGCCAATAATCTTACGTAGGCAGGTAAATATAAAAACAGAGCTTTTAAACTCATCGCAGCCTGACGGGAATCTGGTTCTCATTTTGTAAAAACTTTTCTGGACATATTAAAAATAGCGGAAGAACTATCAGAAAGAAAGCGGTCAGCGAGCGCTAAGGTACTTAATCGGTGAGACCTAATTCCAGAAAAAAATAAACTGATTAAGTTGCCCAAAGTTTAAGCCTTTACTAAAAAAATTGGGAAAAATGTTTTACGGAATACGGTTTGTTTTACAAAAGACAGGTAAATTATTGGGTATAAATATTGATTTAGTTCTGTCGGGACTACTTATTCTGGAAATTTTTTTCAGATTTTTCTATTAAATTGGTAATCGAAAAATAAAAGAAGATTCTTTCCTTATAATGATTGGCCCGGATATTTTTTATTTATTCATTCTCCAGGTGATATTCTTTTTTTATCTGTGCTATTAAATTTACAGCCAAAGAAAATTCCCTTTTCAACCCTGGCAAATACTGATGTCGGTTGATGTTTCTTAAATGATTTAGCCTGTTTGCAAATTCGGTTAGAATGGAAAAGTCAGTAGTCATCAATACCTGCTTATCAAAATCTGCCAACCCATTATCATTTTCCAGAGATACATAATATTTTGAATTAAATATACTATACGATTTTTCACGTGCCAGTAATCGCAGCTCATTTAAATTGCTCGAAATTTTTTTTATATTAAATATTTATTATTGTTTTTTTTTAACAACCC
>CBIGQT010000400.1:0-3624 GCA_966191655.1 uncultured Ginsengibacter sp. | reverse complement strand
TTTACCATACCGGAGTTTTCCTCTCGTTGTTTCTTTAAAAAAGCATTACCAACTGCTAAAGAACAATAGTGTCAGTGAAAATATATTTGAAGAAGTGATGTAAGGGAGCAAAGCAGTCTGATTTTTTTATACAAATAATAATAAAAACAAATTTTTAGGCAGCCTTATTTTTCATAAATTGTATTTGAAATATCAGCCGAATTTTCCGGCACGATTTTGTAATATTAAAACGTAATTTTTTAAATTAAATAAAATGAATAAAATAATCGATCTGAAAGATTTGTTGAGACATGAAATACTCGACTTGTGCTCAGCAGAAGAACAAATTATAGATGGTTTACCGGCAATGATTGAAAAAGCAACTGACCCGAAGTTAAAAGAAGCATTAACTAACCATCTTGAAGTAACTAAAATACATAAAGACCGGCTTGATAAAATTAAGAAAACAATAATGAATGCTGATGATACAGAAGAAAATACCGGTTTCTTTTCAAGCTTATTTGGCGGAAGCAATACCGTTACCTGTAAAGGTGTTGAGGGGCTTATAAAAGAAGCTGAAAAAATGATGAACCAGGATATGACTTCGGAAGCGATGGATGCCGCTATAATTGGAGCCGCTCAAAAAATAGAGCATTATGAAATTGCAGGGTATGGAACCGTTCGGGCTTATGCTTCGGAATTAAATCTTGATCTTATAAAAGCAGAGCTTGCAAAAACACTTAAAGAAGAATACGATGCAGATGATTCCCTTACCAAAATAGCCGTTGGGCGGGTAAATCCTGATGCCGAAGATGCAATTGATGATGAAGAGGATAACGCAACTGCTGATGACTACGACAGATTAACAAATTCTGTTTCTATTATGAATTCGTCAGATTCTTCTGAATATGAAGAATAAATAAACAATTTTAGTGTACGGGTACTTCTACTCTATACACAGTAATTTCCGTATATAAGTAAATAGGCAGTAATGCGCTTGTAAACAGATACTGGGTCTTTTATCTTTGTTCCAGAAGTTGATTGATGTTCAACATTAATCAAATATCCAAATATCCTTAGAAAAAAGAATATCCAACTATCCAACAGAAGAATCATTTAAATCCGGTATCAGTCAACTTCTTTTTTTTCCAATATCTTTAGTCTCCTGATAATTCCAATGAAAAATAGCCATATTAAATGGCAGTTGTAACATCTTTTGTAAATACCTTCCCCTGGATTTTTAAAATATTAAAGCCTGCAATGTGCGGGCTTTTTTGTGTCTTAAAGTATAGATAGTTTTGCACATAAGATCAGAGGACTCCTGACAGTTTTTTAAATACATTATGCTTTCAATTACCTTAAAATGAATTTCCTTAAAAAACGTAAAGTATCTTTGCAAACTTAATTTTTTAAAGTTTGAGGAAAGGAATATTAGTGTTACTGTTTTCTTTTATTGTTTTTGTAGTTCGTGCCCAAACAAAACAAGAATTCAATTCACATAATTTTATAACCGGGAAAGTTGTTGACTCATCATCAGGCCAACCGTTGGACTATGCAACCATTTCTCTCTTTTTAAACAGCAATAAAAATCCTGAAAACGGAACTACTACAGATTCATCAGGAATGTTTTCAATAAAGCGCTTACATAATGGAAGTTATAGGTTAGTGGTTGAATATGTCGGGTATACGCCTTACACGCTTGAAAATATTATAATAAATAAAAAAAACTTATCTGCTGATTTAAGAACTATTCGACTTGTAAAAAAAACTTCATTATTACAAACAGTTACTATTGAGATTCCAAACAAAATAATTGAAAATAAAATTGATAAAATAGTTTTTAATGCGGAAAATGATCTCACTTCACAGGGCGGCGTTGCAACTGATGTTTTAAGAAAGGTTCCCCTTGTGTCTGTCGACGTTAATGGAAACGTAGAACTGGCAGGCAGTTCAAGCATCAAATTTCTAATAGATGGCAAACCCTCAACGGCTTATGGTAATAATGTAACGGATGTATTGCAAAATATACCGGCCAGCCAGGTTAAGAGTATTGAAGTAGTCACCAATCCGGGAGCAAAATATGATGCGCAGGGCATGGGTGGCATCATCAATATTATTCTTAAGAAAAATACGGCACAAGGTGTCAGCGGTAACCTCTCTTTGTCGGGTAGTACACGGCTTCAAAACGGCTCTTTCAATTTTAATGCAAGGAAAAATAATTTTGGAATAAATGCTTTTGCGAGTGGTGGCGTTAGATTAAATGCGGCGACACCCAGTACCTATAACCGTGTTTCAAAAGATTCTGTTTATAATACTACTTATTTTTTATCGCAGGACGGCAATTCAAACTTCAAACGAAGCGGTATAGAAACGGGAGTTGGTTTTGACTGGACTTATGAACAAAAAAATAATTTTACAGGATTTTTAAATTATAGTCGTTCGGGGCGCAGCGACGAAGGTTTAATAAATCAATCAGAGATTACCACAAATGACGTAAGCGGAACTATTATTGATGATATTACTTCTGTTAATGATGCCGGAAATTCTTTTAAGTTTCATAATGTTGATGCTGGACTTGACTTTAAAAAGACTTTCAATAAGGAAGATCGTGAACTGGAAGTAGCTATAAATAGCAGTGCCGAAAATTACTATTCTAACGCCAACAACAATCAATATCTGTTACCGCAGGATTCCCTTATTTATGCAACAAACAACAATAACCCGGCTACAGAAAATGAAACAGAAATTAAAATTGATTATACCGAGCCATTTTCAAAAAATGTTATTCTCGGCGCCGGAGGTAAAATCAACATGTATAATATCAACAGCACATCGGATGTATTAAACTTTGAGCCATACGATAAAACATATTTCTTTGACAGCTCTTTATCCGGGAGCGCAATATATCATCAGAAAGTGTATGCATTATATTCTGAATTAAGTTTTCCTGTCGCTAAATTGTTTGATGCCAAAATCGGAGGCAGGTACGAACGCACCAATATCAATTCACTTTATTCTAATGCAAAAGAAGGATCCGGGCAACTGGTTTATGATAATGCTTCAGGCTACAATACATTTGTTCCATCGGTTTTCATTTTGAGAAAATTGAATGACAGGGAAGCCATTAAATTCAGTTATTCTAAAAGAATTGAGAGGCCTGATTACAGGGACCTAAATCCTTTTATAAATACCAGCGATCCTAAAAACATAACAAGTGGAAATTTAAGCCTTACACCTGAAATTGGTAACCGTTACGAATTGGGCTATACTAAAGATTTAGGAATAAAAGGTTCATTTGCCATCACCGTTTTTTACAGGCTTAACAAAAACGATATACAAAATTATATTGTTTATTATCCTTCTTTAGTAATTGGCGATTCTACCTACACCAATGTTGCTGTAAGCACAAGGGAAAATATAGGAGAGGAAAAAAATGTAGGGCTAGCCTTGTTTGGCGATGTTAATTTATCAGATAAATTAAATATAAGAACCGATGTATTCGGGTTTTACCGCCGCACAATAAATGTTATTAATCCTGGTTACAATTACAACAGTTTTAATTACCGTTTAAATCTGAATGCGGCTTACCGTTTTTCTAAAACTTTTGCAGGAGAGCTTTTTGGAAATTTTAATTCACCCCGCCAC
>CBIGQT010000399.1:0-3632 GCA_966191655.1 uncultured Ginsengibacter sp. | reverse complement strand
ATCTGCATGAATTAAAACTTTACCTCAACATTCTTTGCTTCTTCCTGGTTGTCTAATTCATAAAACTCGCGTGCTTTAAAACCAGCCATGTTGGCAATAATTACGCCGGGAAATTGCTGGATCGAAGTGTTATAATCCCTGACCGTTGCATTATAATAGCGCCGTGCATTTGCTAAATCGCCTTCAATAGATTGTAACGCTGCTTGCAACTCGAGGAAGTTTTGATTCGCTTTTAATTCAGGATAATTTTCTGCAACTGCGAGCAATCCTCTTAATGCGCCACCCAATACCTGGTTGGCCTGCGCTGCTCCCTGCACATCGCCGGGAGGCACCGCTACTGCTGCATTACGTGCTGCCGTAACTTTTTCAAAGGTCTGGCTCTCATGAGCAGCATATCCCTTTACAGTATTTACTAAATTGGGTATCAGGTCAAATCTTTTTTTCAGGAAAACGCGGATATCACTCCAACTGTTATCAACTTTTATTTTAGCTTTTACCAGCCCGTTATACATGCCGATGATCCAAATAACGAGCAGTACAATTACGCCAAGAACTATCCAAAGTGCCATAATAATTATTTTAAGAATTAAAAAGATGCGCAGAATTCTGCCATTGCAATATACTGCATTCAAAAGAAGAATTTATTACAGTTATTATCAACGGAAATATGTAAGCATGTCAGGTTAATAATTTGGGAAGCATTTTTGCAGAGTGTTATCAACACATAAAAAAATATGAAGAAAAAGTTAAGTGATATACCGGTAAGTGTTCTTGACCTTGCAACAATTGTTGAAGGAGATACACCAAAAGATTCTTTCAGAAAGAGCCTGCAAGTAGCAAAGCGTGTGGAAGAATTAGGATATAAACGCTATTGGTTTGCCGAACATCATAACATGCCCAACATTGCCAGCTCGGCCACTTCTGTATTAATAGGATTTATTGCCGGCAACACTTCAAAAATAAGAGTTGGTTCCGGCGGTGTGATGCTTCCCAACCATGCGCCATTAATTATTGCAGAACAATTTGGCACATTGGAATCTTTGTATCCCGGAAGAATTGATTTGGGTTTGGGCCGTGCGTCTGGAACGGATCAAATTACTTCTTATGCTTTGCGTAGAAATTTAAATGGCAATGTAGATGACTTTCCGCAGGATGTAATTGAATTAAAAAATTATTTGTCACCGCATAATGATAAACCCACAGTTCGTGCTATTCCCGGCGAAGGAACGCAGGTTCCAATTTGGTTGTTGGGTTCCAGCACTTACAGTGCACAGTTAGCAGCAGCCTTGGGTTTGCCATTTGCTTTTGCCAGTCATTTTGCACCTGCGCAATTGCACGATGCTTTGCACTTATATCGTCAGCGCTTCACACCTTCTGATCAATTACAAAAGCCTTACTCACTGGCATGCATAAACGTAATTGCAGCTGATACCGATGAAGAGGCAAACTATCTTGCCAGCTCTTTTTATAAACTGGCTTCGGGAATTGTAACCAATCAGCGTAAGCCTTTGCAGCCACCCGTAAAAAATTTTTTAGAGCAATGGGATGAATATGAAAAAGCAGCTGTAATGCAAATGATGAAATATACATTTATTGGCAGCGCAGCAACAGTGAAGAAAGGTTTACAATCTTTTTTAGATGATACACAGGTTGATGAAATAATGGTGGCGTCTTATGTTTATGATAACGATGCAAAGATTCATTCGTATGAATTGATTGGGGAGTTTTTTAGGAAGACAATTTGATTATGGATACGCAACAGCCTCCAAATCCAAAACCTGGTGAAGATGATGTAACAGGTGTTTGTTATAATCTGCAGCCAGCCATTTTATAAAATGTGATTCATTTGTTTCGGATAATCTTTCTTCACCCGCGGGAATATTTTTAAGAATCATACAAATATGTTTGTTTATAAGTATCCAAAAATCAACAAGGTCTTTCGTTACGTAGTTTTGATAATTGGCTGCAGCCACCCATATATCCTGTGCATATTCAATTTTTGGGTTATCCTCATACTGCGCAACTATAAAGCGGCGGATATTGTTTTGCGCTGAATCGATCAAATGGCCTAATATTTCTTTTTTACTCCATTTGACAGGGTTTGGTTTATGCGACCATTTATCTTCGTGTATGCTTAGCAGTTGTATTGAATAACTATCTATTATTAACCGCAATTGTTGAATCGTTTTTTCCATGGGCCGAAGTTAAAATAATATTCCGTGCAAGTCATTCCAATTACTTTTTTATAACCACCGATATTTTTCGATTAAATGTTCTTTCTGATTTCTGGCTACAGGTATATGTTCTCCATTGCTCATTGTCAGCAATCCTTCATTACGATTGAACTGTTTTACATGATTAAGATTAATGATGTATTGGCGGTGCACACGCAGAAAGTGTTCCTCTTCCAAAACTTCCTGAACATCTTTCAATGTTTTGGATATTAGAAAATTGCGACCGTCAGTTAATAAAAGTTTTGAATAATTATTGCTTGCTTCAACAAATACAATCTCATTAAGATCAATGAAAGTAACTCCATGCTGACCTGGTATAGCAATTTTGGTAACGGGCTCACCACGAAGTTGTTTCTGCAACATAGTTAATTGTGAAGAAGTAGGCTTTATACGTTTTTCTGCTTTTTCCACTGCCTCTATTAATTCTTTTGTATCAATTGGTTTTACCAAAAAATCCAATGCATTAAATCGAAAAGCTTTTAAAGCGAATTGATTATATGCCGTAACAAATACAAGGCTGAAATTATTATGGAGCACTTTATCGAGCATTTCAAAACCATTCATTACCGGCATTTCAATATCAAGAAATAATAAATCGGGTAAGAGTGTTTCAATACCCTCCAATGCTTTAACTGTGCTTGTGTAACTGCCCACAACTTCTACATGCGGACAATATTGTAAAAGCTGCAGTTGCAGCAATTTTACACTGTCTGGTTCATCATCTATTATGATTGTTTTTAGTGGCATGTTAAACGGGTATTTGAATAATAACTTGTGTTCCGGCTGCTTCGCCATTTTTATGCACGAGGTCAATAATCTGCACGGTTGTATTGGTCTTGAATAACTGGTTGATAAGCGCAATACGTTCTGATGTTACTCTCATACCAAACGATTTTCGTTTAACGGCAGATTTACTTTTTAGCGCTTCAGCTTTTATACGCCCGATGCCATCGTCTGTAATAGTTATTTTTAAGTAATCTTCCATCTCGCCTTTGTCAACAACTATATGTATGCTGCCTCCTGTCTCTTTATGCATCAATCCGTGCCAAATAGCATTTTCTACGTAAGGTTGTATAAGTAAAGGCGGTATCTCTGTATAAGAAGTATCAATATTTTCGGTAATTGAATATTGTAGTTTTTCTTTAAAGCGCATAGCTTCCATTTCAATATACAACCTTAATGATTCCAATTCTGAATGAAGCTCCACTTTGTCCTTTCGCGAATTCTCCAGTACCAATCTTATCAGCCGCGAAAATTTTGTAAGGTATTCTGATGCTGTAAAAGAATCATTTTGTACAGTATATAATTTTATAGAGTTAAGACAGTTAAAAATAAAATGCGGATTCATTTGCGAACGCAGAGCTGATAACTCTACTTCGGATAATTTTCTTTTAAATT
>CBIGQT010000398.1:0-3639 GCA_966191655.1 uncultured Ginsengibacter sp. | reverse complement strand
CAACGCCAGTCCTAATGTTACAAGTGCAAATTGCCGCTTTGAAGTGAGGCCGGGAACCGTTGAAGGGGCCGACTTTGAAACATTAGCCGCCATCAGTATCAAATGTACAAGCCCAGCATACAGGGCAACTGCAGCGAGTGCGACAAGAATATAAGTGAAGGTTCGTTTTACATTAATTTCCTTTAGTGGTTTCATTTTATATGATTTGACTTTATTTTCTGACGGCAAAGTCGGAAAATAAAAATCATTTCCCTCTGACTAATTCAACTTTTAACTGGATAAATCCTGAATATAGCTAACGAACTGGCTAATGCTTTTGCCCGTTTGCTTTTTGAAAAGCCGTGAAAAATAATCAGGGTCAGCAAATCCTAATTCATAAGCTAATTCTTTGACGGTGGATTTTTCATAAAATAAAATCCTTTGTGCTTCAAGAATCAATCGTTGTATCAAATATTCTTTTGGCGATAGTCCTGAAAATTCTTTTACAAAGGAATAGAGTTGATTTTCTGATAAGAATAATTTTTTGGCAATAGAATTTATCGATGGTTGTTTTTTAAATTCGGTTTCAATAAAAAGTTTGAACTGAATGTATTTGGAAAGTTTGTTACTTGAAAAAATTTCCACGCTGATATTTTTGAAATAAGCATTGTTGAATTCGGTTAAGAGGGTGTTGAGATGTGCAAGTATAATTTCGGTGTTGTTCCGGGTGCTGTCGGAAAACAGTAGTTGCCTTAATGTCTCAAAAAGTGCTTTTACTCTTTGTCTTGATTCGTAATCAAAGGCAATGGTTTGCTTGTTGAATGGGTTTGTAAGAAAAGAAAATTGTTTTGGAAGCAGTGAAAGACAACTTGAGTCAAAACTTAAGGAATGAAATTTTAATCCTTTTTTCAAAGGTGGTGAAGCATGAATTTGATTAGGCACTATAAATAGCAGTTCTCCGCCCGAAAGATTTATCTCCAGCAAATCCAATTCGTGTTTTGCTGACTTCTGTTCATTATAAAGAAAAAAATAACGGTCGCTTTTATGTGGTATTTGAAACTTTTCATAAATACTTTTGTGAAGTGCAGAAAGATCTTCTGATGAGCCTGTAAGGATTTTTAATTCGTTATGCTGCGAAAATCCATCCACTAACTCTTTCGGATTCCAAACACTTTTTTTATCAATTGATTTTTTCGTCAATTTTTTGTTTGAGTTCATATAATATCGTGTCGTAATCTTTTCCAAGCCACAGCAGTACGATAGGGCTTGCTGCTGTGCCGGACATTTATATCGTTCAGCCCACAACGTTAGCCCAATTGAAAAACTATAGATGAAGATATGAACAAAAGCTGATTAATGAAAGTCCCGCGCAGTGGGTGTTGCGTTAATAAATTAAACTTGTTGTGTACGCGACGTTCCCTTGAGACGTTGCTGAGAATTAAACCAAGGCATTACTAAATTAAGATAAATAAATCTTTCTAAAGTTGAGCGTCCGTGTTCTGCTTTGCTTCAGGGCTTAGAGTAGAAACACGGCCTAGGATTAACTGGCACTCATTGCCGTATGGAATAAACTCCTTAAACAGGTTTTTGCCGTAGTAAAAAATAATACTTTGTATCAACCAAATTATTGCTCAGCAAGACCATAAAAAATATTAAATATTATTTGTTTTTTTACACAGTTCATGTAAGCTGCAGTTTCGGTCAATAGAAGTCATTTGATTTTTTCGAATTCTATATCTCGTGTTCTCCAAAAATAAAATTTTATTTCAGAGATTTTGTTTTGATTGCTCCGTATGAATTGCAAATTGCAACCTAATTCGTCTATGCTGAAAGCGTCTTTATAAGTTGGTAGTAATTGATAAATTCTATCGGCATTAAAATGAATTGTTGGTTTACTATTGTCAAGCTCTATAATTACAGAAGAATTGGTTTCTGCTGAAAGATATTTTCCTTCATAAATATGCAAGTCTTTCTGAGAAATGTCCACAGGTTTTATCTTTGTAAAACTAATAGTATCTCTGGGTGAGAAAGGTATATACAAGCCGCCGTTTCCATTAATTTTCAAAAGAAAATTATCGGCTTTGAAGATTTGGTCAGGCGCTGTCCTAAGCGGCAAATAATTATCAAGCATCAACGTATCTCCGTTAACTGATAAATGAAAAGTTGAGCGATTTCGTTCATTTACATACATGCCGGTAAGACTGTTAAGATAATCTTTGGATAACTTGGTGCTGGGTTTAGTTTCTTTTACCGACTCTGTTCTATTGGGTACAAATATTTTTCTAATAGAGCTTTCAACATTATCAATATTGAATTGAGAAGTGTTACTCAACATAGCGATAGATAAATGTAATTCAGGAAACGTTTCTAAATATGCCCTGTAACTCGCAGTGGCTCCATCATGACTTATATTATCCCAACCCATAACTTTATTTATAAACAATCCTGCTGCGTAAGGATTCACTACTCCGTTGTTTAATGGTTCTGTTTTAATTTGTTCAAGTAATAATGAAGGATTTCCAAATTTTCCACTTTGGTAAAAATCATTCCATTTTAATAAATCTTCAGTTGTTGTCAGTAACCCGCCGGGTCCATAAACATATTCATTCGGCATATCAATTTCAAAACCGTTTTCTGATTTAGTATAAGCAATAGCACGGTTAGATACAATCCGGTTTGGGTCATCTCTCCACTGTGTATGTGTCATGCCAGCCGGTTCAAAAATATACCTCTGTGTAAATTTTGCAAGTGATAAGCCACTTATACGTTGTACAATAAAAGCAAAAAGAAGGTAATTTGAATTACTATACAAAAACTCGTCTCCCGGTTTATTGTTTAAGTGTTTTTGATGAACTATAATCTCCAACACATCTTTGTTAGTATAAAACTTTTTGCCACGAGGCCACGCTGTAAGTTCAACTATATCACTCCATTCTCTTATGCCGCTGGTGTGATGAAGCATTTGGCGCAGCGTAATCGGAGTTCCATATTCTGGCATTTCTGGAATGTATTTTCGAACATTGTCGTCAAGGGAAAGTTTACCTTGCTGTTCTAACAAAAGAATGGCGGCGGCTGTGAATTGTTTTGATACGGAGCCTGCTTCAAAAATTGAGTTCGTAGTAATTGGTACGTTACGTTCCAAGTCTGCCATACCCCATGCTTTTGAAAAAATCACTTGTCCATTTCTAGAAATAGAAAGCTGGCATCCGGGATTTTGAGGCAAATATTGACTAAGACTTTTGTTTATCGTTGATAAGGTATCCTGCAATGTCTGCCCAACGGCAAATTGAAAAACAAAGAAAGAAAAAAATAATAGTCTTATGAATTTCATGGAGTCGCAATTAATTGCCGCTTACTCTCGCATTGCCGCAACTCTAAACTAATCAATTGCAGCAATGCAGCCAAATGAATGTGCTTTGCGAATGCTAAGTCGCAGCCGAGGCTCTCGAAGAGAACCCGCCGTCAATTAAAGCAAGTATGAGAATCGGATTTTGTGATGATAGAGACCGAGCCCCTTGCAGAGCCCCCGACTGAGATATGGGCTTTAATGATTCTATTAATTCTGAAATTGGCATATGATCTTTCCTGCTTAATCACTTTTTTTTTAAATAGTCATTCTTGCCAAGTAAAACCATTTCTGGTTCAAATTGCAATGGATAT
>CBIGQT010000397.1:0-3655 GCA_966191655.1 uncultured Ginsengibacter sp. | reverse complement strand
GGTGTAGTTCCTGATTGAAAAAGATTATCTACCGCTCCACTCACCATTGGAAATTTTTCTTTAATAAACCCGGTGATGGTGTTTAAAATGCTGTGCGATTGCGCTGCACTTAAACCATGAACGCTTTGTAGTTTTTGGATTAGCTCTTCCATAATAGATGGTTTAATTTTTAAAATTTTGTTTACAAAGTAATTGTTTTTTATGGCAACAATTTAAAATCTTCTTTGTTAGAAAAACATTAATAATAAACTACCCTTATTTTTGCGCTCATTTAATAATTCTCAGATATAGCACTTATGAAACAGTCTTTCCGTTTTTATGTGAAACTTATTAATGTGATTATGTTTATAACGCTTACTAACATCTGTTTCGCACAGGATACTACGGTAACGGGGTTAAAAACTGCCTCTGCTATGGAAATTAAAAAAGATAAAATTGACAGTAGTAAATTATGGAACACAGGTGGCCTTTTTACTTTGCATTTTGGGCAGGGAAGCCAGAGCAACTGGGCTGCCGGCGGTGATGATTTTTCTTTATCACTTAATTCTGGTCTCGATTTGTATGCTTTTTATAAAAAAGACAGGTGGAGTTGGGACAACACCCTCAGTCTTGATTACGGATTCGTAAAGACCACATCGCTGGGCGTAAGAAAAAATGATGACCGTATCGATCTTTTATCTAAAGCGGGATATGCGCTCAAGCCTAAACTTAGCCTGAGTACATTAGTGAATTTCCATTCACAGTTTACCAAAGGATATGATTATACCAGCGCAGGAACCTTTACCCTTTTATCTGATTTCCTTTCTCCGGGTTATCTATTATGGAGCCTTGGTCTTGATTATAAACCTGTTGACGGATTATCAGTATTTATTTCGCCTATTGCATCAAGATGGACATTCGTAATTAATGACACGCTTTCTGCGAAAGGTTCTTATGGACTGGACCCGGGAGAAAAAGTAAGGAATGAAATAGGAGCGTTTGCAAGTATAACCTATATAAAAAATATTAGCAAGCAAATCTCATATAATGGCCGGCTCGATCTTTTCTCAAATTATGAGCATAATCCACAAAATGTTGACCTAAACTGGACGAATTCTTTCGATGCAAAAATTTCAAAATTGCTTACGGCAAGTTTTAAGTTTGACATGATTTATGATGATGATGTAAAGCTTTTTGGACCCAATAATGATTCACCGGGATTGCAGGTAAAATCTTTACTTGGAGTTGGATTGACTGTGAAATTGTAAACATATAGCCCCTAACTCCGAAGGGGAATAATTGGGCCTTGTTTTATAAATTTTCAATAATGCCTGCAATGCCCTGGCCACCGCCAACGCATGCAGTTACAATCCCATATTTTTTATTGAGACGTTTCATATCATTAATAATTTGAACAGTAAGCTTTGCTCCTGTACATCCAAGCGGATGGCCTAATGCAATAGCGCCGCCGTTAATATTTACTTTTCCAGGATCTAATTCCAATGTTTTAATAACTGCCAATGATTGCGAAGCAAAGGCTTCATTTAATTCAATTAAATCGATTTGAGATAAATTCATTGCGGCCCTTTTCAAAACTTTCGGAACTGCTTCAACCGGGCCTATGCCCATAACACGCGGATGAACGCCTGCACTTACACATTGTACCAAACGGGCTATCGGTTTCAATTTTAATTCATTCATCATTTTCCCGCTCATCACAATTACGAAAGCCGCACCATCACTGGTTTGTGAGGAATTACCCGCTGTAACTGTTCCTCCTAAAGCAAAAGCAGGTTTTAATTTTGCAAGCGCTTCCATTGAAGTATCTGCACGTACGCCCTCATCCGTGTCTACTACAAAAGTTCTCTTTTGTTTTTTGAAGTTTTTATCAACATACACTTCTTCAACCGGCATAGGTAGTATACCACTTTTGAAATAACCGTTAGTAATTGCATTCATTGCTTTTTGATGAGAATGCAAACTAAACTCATCCTGCTGCTCACGGCTTATACTGTATTCTTTGGAAACTGCTTCGGCAGTTAAGCCCATTCCCAAATAATAATCAGGCGTTTCTGAAGTTACCGAATATGCAGGCACTGTTTTCCATCCGGATGTAGGAACCATGCTCATACTTTCTGTACCACCGGCAATAATACAATCGGCCATTCCGGTTCTTATTTTTGCGGTAGCTATTGCAATTGTTTCTAATCCGCTTGCGCAATAACGGTTAACAGTCATGCCTGGAACTTCAATTCCCAATGCTCTTACGCTTATCATTCTTCCAACCTGTAAGCCTTGCTCGGCTTCGGGTACAGCATTGCCAACAATTAAATCATCTACTCTTTTGCTATCCAATTCGGGTACGCTTGCCAGTAAGCCTTTAATTACATCAACTGCTAAATCATCCGGGCGATAAAAACGAAAGCCGCCTTTTTTTGATTTGGTAACTGCTGTACGATACCCAGCTATTATATATGCTTCCATAAAAAAAATTATTATCTATTCAAAAACGAATTAAGCAATTTACTTCATATCCCACAAAAAGAAATGTTTAAAATATATCTTCAATGTTTGTTATTTAAGTAAAAAACAAAATAAATATCAACTTAAATAATTTGCAACAATAGGCACTCTTCTTCCAACACCAAAAGCTTTTGGCGATACACGAATAATCGGACAGAATTGGTTGCGCTTATATTCATTCAAATTTACTAATCGCAAAATTTTGTCAACAAGTGCCGCATCAAATCCCTGTTGTTTAATCTCGTTAGGCCCTTTTACTTTTTCAATATATTGGTATAAAATTTTATCAAGAATATCATATTCAGGTAAGCTGTCGCTATCTTTTTGATCTGGCCTTAATTCTGCCGAAGGGACTTTGGTAATGATATTCAAAGGAATTATTTCCTTTTCCAAATTAATGAACTTTGCCAGTTCGTATACTTGTGTTTTATAGCAATCACCGATTACGCCAAGTCCGCCCGCCATATCTCCATACAATGTTCCATAGCCGGTGGCCAATTCACTTTTGTTAGAAGTGTTTAATAAAATGTATCCAAACTTATTGGCAATTGCCATTAGCAAATTTCCTCTTGTGCGGCTTTGTAAATTTTCTTCCGCTAAACTAAATGGCAGGTTTTCAAAAACAGGTTCCAGTTCTTTTAAAAATTGAGTATAAATATTTTTTATTGATATGATGTCATAAGGATTGCCGATGTTTCTGCTTAATTGCTCAGCATCATTCACCGAATGTGAAGTTGAAAATTCTGAAGGCATTAAAATTGCTCTTACATTTTGTTTGCCCAGCGCCTTACAGGCAAGCGCCAACGTTACGGCGCTATCAATTCCACCACTGCTTCCAATAATGGCTTTGGTAAACTTCATTTTAATAAAATAATCTTTTATTCCTAATATAATCGCTTCATATACCTGTGAAATATTTAGTTCAGGAATATAATACAAAGGATCCAATTGTTCATCAGGCATTACTAATGCAGGTTCAATGATAGCTGCGTTTATGGTACCGTTAGTGTTCAATTCTATTTCAGCTATTCCCTCTTTAAATTGCGGAAGCTGGTAACAAAGATTGGCAGCTTTATCAAAGACGAGGGATGCACCATCAAATACGATTTCTGTTTGGCTACCGACAGCGTTACAATAAATAAGCGGGAGTTTA
>CBIGQT010000396.1:0-3690 GCA_966191655.1 uncultured Ginsengibacter sp. | reverse complement strand
TTGCTCTTTACCAGCGGGAATGGCAACTGCAATCGGGTTGGTTCCCAGCATTCTTTCGGTTGAAAAGGTTGGTGCTACCAAAGCAGAAGCGTTCGTCATTGCAATGCCAATCATATCATATTGTAAAGCCATCATTGCATGAGAACCGGCGATACCAAAATGATTACTATTCTTTACACTAACCCAACCTGTACCAACATTTTTTGCTTTATCAATAGCTGCGTGCATGGCGAATGGAGCTATCACTAAACCCAGCCCTGCATCACCATCAACAACGGCGGTTGATGGAGTTTCATGAACAATTTGTTTGTTTGGCTTTGGATTAATTCGCTTGGCTTCCCATAAGCGTACATAGCCTGAAAGTCTTGCCACGCCATGGCTGTCAACACCTCTTACATCTGCAGCAAGTAAAGAATTTGCTGCAATTGTCGCATCATTTTCATTACAACCAATTTTTAAAAATATATTTTGTGCAAAAGAATGCAATGCTGAATAACTATAAATTTCTGACATGTAACAAAAGTAAATGATATGATTTTAGAATTTAGATTTAAGGTTTAGATTTGCGGAATTGCCGTGGAGTTAAAGATCGGTAAGCAATTATAAATATCTGATCATTTTAAAAAGTTTTAAAAGCCCCTCTCTTGGAGGGGTTTGGGGAGGCCAACTATGGGAAGAATATTTGAAGTAAGAAAATCGACCATGTTTGCCCGCTGGGATAAAATGGCAAAACAATTTACACGCATTGGTAAAGAAATAGATATCGCTGTAAAACAAGGCGGGTCTGACCCTAATAATAATTCAGCTTTACGTCGCTGTATTATAAATGCAAAGGCCGTAAATATGCCAAAAGACCGTGTGGAAGCAGCAATAAAACGTGCCCTGGGAAAAGATAAAACTGATTACCACGAAGAAGTTTATGAAGGCTATGCACCCCATGGTGTGGCCGTGCTGGTAGAAACTGCAACAGATAATCCCACACGCACTGTTGCCAACGTAAGGATGCACTTTAATAAAGGGCATGGTTCATTGGGAACCAGTGGCAGCGTGGCTTTTACCTTTAATCACATGGGCGAATTTAAAATAAAGAATAACAAGCTTGATGTGGAAGAGCTTGAACTGGAACTTATTGATTACGGCCTTGAAGAAATTGGTGAAGACAGCGAAGGAAATATAATTATTCGCACACCTTTTAACGAATTCGGTAATATGAGCAAGGCTTTGGAAGATAAAAAAATTGAAGTTATAACCGCAGAGCTTACTCGCATTCCTACAAGCTCGGTTGAGCTGCCTGAAGACCAGGCCAATGAAGTTTTAAAACTGGTTGATAACCTGGAGCAGGATGATGATGTACAGAAAGTATATCATAATCTTAAATAAGCCCGCAGCGCATTTAATAAAAAGACCGCCCCAATCTAACTGGCGGCGGTTCTATTTTTGCCTATGACCTCAAATTGCCTATTACTTTTTCCTTTGCGGAATTTATTTTTTAAAATCTTAGAATGAGACTTTATAAAAAAACCGTAGTTTAACTGTCATAAAAAAATTACAAAGAAAGTTATGACTTATGAAATTTCTTTCATTCATGCATCAGTATGTATGAATCAGTTTTTTATTACAGAAAATTGTATGCTTCCTAAAAAAATAAATTCAATTAAATGCATATTATACACCGGTTATTTGCAGGTATCACCTTAATAATTTTTTCTTTTTGTTGCACTTGCTTGTATGCGCAACAAAAGCCTGTTGAATATAACAGTCTATGGAAAAAAGTTGATACACTTGTAAGCAAAGGGCTTACAAAATCTGCCTTAGCTGAAGTTGACAAAATTTACAATATGTCAAAAAATGCTAACAATGATGTACAGGTTATAAAAGCATTGCTTTATAAACTAACATTGCAGCAAAATATTGAGGAAAATGCATCAGTAAAAAGTATTGACAGTTTAGAAATTGAAATTAATTCGACTAAAGAGCCTGCCAGGTCTATACTTGAAAGCATTACAGCACAACTATACTGGAATTATTTTCAGCAAAATCGATATAAGTTATACCAAAGAACGAATACAACTAATTTTACCAAGGCAGATATTACTACGTGGACAGCAGACGATTTAAATAAAAAAATTGGCGAACTCTATGTATCTTCTTTAGAAAACGAAAAACTTTTACAGCAAACGAATCTTGCATATTTTGATGCAATATTAATTAAAGGAAATACCCGCAATTTAAGGCCAACACTTTACGATTTACTGGCACACCGTGCTTTAGATTATTTTAAAAGTGATGAACGTGATATTACAAAGCCTGCTTATGCGTTTGAGATAAAAGACGATAATGCATTTGCGCCAGCAAGTGATTTTATGCTGCATACATTTATTACGAAAGATTCGTCTTCACTTCATCATAAAGCTTTATTGGTTTTTCAAAACCTGTTGCAATTTCATATTACCGATGCCAATCCCGATGCTCTAATTGACGCTGATATCGAACGCATCAATTTTGTAAATCAATATGGAGTGATGGAAAATAAAGATTCACTTTTCATTAATGCATTGCAAAAAATAAATCAGCAATTCAGCGAAACGCCGGCTGCATCGCAGGCAGGTTTTCTTGCAGCACAATCAATTTATAATATTGCTTTACAGGATAATAAACAAAAAAGAGCTGCAAAAAAATATACTGTTTTGCAGGCAAAAGACATGCTTGATGTAATTGCCAAAAAATTTCCGGATAGTGAAGGCGGAATTAATGCAAGAAATCTTATCAATCAGATTTTACATCCGCAAATAAACTTAACTACTGAGAAAGTAAATGTTCCGGATCTTCCTTTCCGTACTTTGGTTACTTATAAAAACTTTAATACCATTTATTTCAGATTAGTTGAATTAACGCCACAATTAAAAAAAGATATTGCCGGCAATTATGATAATGATAACGTATTTCAAAAGCTCACTAATCAGAAAAAAACCAGAGCCTGGAAACAGGATTTACCTGTAATGCAAGATTTGCTTTCTCATTCAGCAGAAGTAAAAATTGATGCGTTACCCGTGGGAGAATATGCTTTGATAGGCAGTGCTGCAGCTGATTTCAGTCTTGACAAAAATCCAATAGCAGCTCAATATTTTTATGTATCAAACATAAGTTTTATAAATAGCGGACAACAATATTTTGCTTTAGACAGAACAAGTGGCCAACCGTTAGCAGGTGCAAAAGTGCAGGTATGGAAACAACAATACGATTATACTGACCGCAGTAACAAATTACAAAAAAGGGAATTGCTAACAGCAGATAAGAACGGCTATTTTAAAATATCAGTACCAGAAAAAAACAATACTAATTATATAAGGCTTGACATTGGTTATAAAAAAGACCATCTCTTTATGGATGATGTACAATATGTTTATAATAATTATAATTCGGAAGAAAACGAAGATGATTATGAAGATCAAAAAGATTATGATGAAGACAATGCAAAAGTTTTTTTATTTACCGACAGGAGTATTTATCGTCCTGGCCAGTTAGTATATTTTAAAGGAATTGGCGTTACCAAGGATTGGAAAACAAGAAAAAACAAATTACTTGAGACAAAAGATTCTCTTACCGTTTTTTTAAAAGATACCAACGATCAAAACTCCGATTCAATAAAAGTTGTATTGAATGACTTTGGTTCATTCAATGGAAAATTTC
>CBIGQT010000395.1:0-3691 GCA_966191655.1 uncultured Ginsengibacter sp. | reverse complement strand
AAATTTTTCAAAAAGGGATACAAACTTATTATGCTTCGTATATGGGTAAGAATGCATCAACGGATGATTTTATGCATACAATGGAAAATGTAAGTAAACAAAACCTGGAGGTTTTTTTTAAACAATGGCTGTATACTCCAGGTCATCCAATATTAGAGGTAAAATGGAAGTATGATGAAAATAAAAAAAGAGTAGAGATCGTCGTTAGTCAGACACAGGATTTTATTTTTCAATTTCCATTGCAGTTAGCCGTACAGGGAGGCAATCATTCTGCTTTTAAAACGATTGATATCAGTGGAAAAACCACCAATATGACCGTTCCACTTGATTTTAAGCCGAAATCAATTCTTTTAGATCCGGACATTAATTTATTATTTGAAGGTAAAGTAATAAATGAATGATAAACACTTTATAACTGTTAGGCCTATACGCAATTTTTACGGGTGTATAATATACTGAATGGGCGTTGAGAAAGCAATGAAAAAAAATATTCTTAGCTAATATTTATTTCGGGTAATTTCTTTACTTTTAGCTAAATATACAATTTATGGAAACAAAATCTTCTGCTAAGTACATTGCTGAATTTGTTGGCACATTTTGCCTTGTATTATTCGGATGTGGCGCTGCCGTTATAGCCGGGGCAACTACGGAGGGGATCGCACCTTCGGGAATTGGGTTGCTGGGTATTGCTCTTGCTTTTGGATTGAGTGTTGTTGTAATGGCTTATGCAATTGGCCCCATTTCAGGATGCCATATAAATCCGGCCATTTCTGTTGCTATGCTTACCGCCGGTCAGTTATCTGTAAAAGATACTATCGGTTATGTTGTTTCGCAATGCCTGGGCGCTATTGCTGCTTCCGCAGTATTGTACCTGATAGTCTCCGGAAAGCCTGGATTTAAAATGGAAGAATATGCATTGGGGGCGAATGGTTGGGGAGAAACGTTTTTAGGAAAATATTCGACAGCCTCAGCATTCATTACTGAAGCAGTACTTACTTTTGTTTTCTTAACTGTAATTTTTGGCACCACAGCTAAAAGAGCAAATCCTGCTATGGCGGGTTTGGCCATCGGCCTCACGCTCGTTTTAATACACTTGTTTTCAATACCAATTACAGGTACTTCCGTAAATCCTGCACGCAGCCTGGCTCCGGCTATTTTTGCAGGTGGCCTTGCTTTGAAACAACTTTGGCTATTTATAGTTGCGCCACTTATAGGTGGCATTGCAGCGGCTATCTTTTGGAAGAATGTAATGCCAAAGGATGATGTAATTACAAAGAAAGTTGTAGACGTTCACGAAGATATTTCTGTTAACAGGTTGTAATTTATTGATTCAGCTTTGAGAATTCAGGGGGAATAAAAAGGCGTGAAATTAGAAATACTACTTCTATTTGTAATATTCGTATTTAATCTCTTTTATCTAAACTATCTCAGTTAATTTAATAACTGTTTCAGAACTCTGAAAGCTTTCATCTTTCTTAGGTTTGTGAATTTCATTTGTTACAAAATACATATCAATATCTCCAACATTCTTTGCGTATATTTTCCCCCTGTATTCACACTCGTAGTCATTTATTATTTGTTCATAAGTAGCTTTGGAAACATTTACTCTTCCCGGAATGCCATTACTTTCCATTCGGCTGGCGATATTCACAGTACTGCCCCAAATGTCATAGGCATATTTTTTCTTTCCCACAACTCCTGCTACCACAGGACCAACGTGTATACCCACTCTTATATTCCATACATCAAGCCCCTTCTCAATTCTTTTGCTATTATATTCTTCAATAAAACTCAGCATTTCAAGGCTTGCCCCAACGGTATCGCATACATGATTTTCGCTGTAGGTAGGAATACCTCCGGCGCACATGTATGAATCTCCGATGGTCTTTATCTTTTCAAGCTTAAATTTTTCCACTATATTATCGAAGGCCATGAAACAGGTATTTAGTTCATTTACTACTTCTGAGGGAGTCATTTTTTCCGCTATGGCAGTAAATCCCTTAAAGTCTGTAAATAAAACTGAAACAGACTCAAAATTCATAGGAGTAGCATGACCTTTGGTTTGTAATTCTTTTGCCACTTCTGAAGGAAGAATGTTTAGCAGTAAGCTTTCAATTTCAACTTTCTGCCGATCGAGTATTCTATTGGTTTTTGCTTTTGTCCTGTAGCTTTTATAAATAAAAATGGCCAATATAAAAGCCAATATTAATCCTGTGATAAGCACTTTTTTTGCAAACTTTTGTTTGTTTAATTCGAGGTCTGCTAACTCATTATCTTTTTTAAGTAAACTAATTTGTCCTTCTTTTTTCTGCAGATCAAATCCAAATTGAAGCTGCGCAATTTTTTTATCTTTTTCATTATTATATAACGTGTCTTTATAGGCTGCATAGCTTACTTCATATAAATGTGCGTTTTTATAATCTTTCACTTGTGAATAAGATGCTGCAATTGCACTGTCGATTAACATCAATTCCATTGGCGCATTTATATCTTTTGCAATTACTTCACCTTGTCTTAAATAACTTAATGCGCTGGAATAATCTTTAAGCTCCATATAAGTTTTCCCTATGCCCTTAAGAGAATATACTATATCAAGCTTTCCATTCAAATTCTTAGCAATGGTGTAAGCCCGCTGGTGAGCCTGCAAAGCAAGATCATATTTCTTTTGATTTCGATATACTTTGCCAATAGCATTGTAGGATGCAGGACTATTTTCGGAATTACCAAAAAACTGAAGTGATTTTTTTAGATAATATAGTGCAAGTGAATCCTTATTTCTGATACCATAAATTTCCCCGATATTCACTGATATAGTTCCTATAGCATTGCTGTCTTTTAATGCTATAGCCATAGGCAATGCTTTCAAATAATAAGATAGTGCGAGGTCTAATGTAGAATCATTTTTAGCATAGATAGCACCTATATTAGATGTGGGTGTAACTATTCTAAGTTTATCTCCTGTCTTTTCAGCTATCTGTAATGATTTTAAAAAATATTCCAGTGCTTTCGTATCATTACCCTGGTTCATGTAGATAGCGCCAATATTACTTTCTATATTAGATATTCCATTATCATCACCCATTGATTGAAATACTAATAATGACTTTTGATAATAGCCCAGTGCTTCGATGTTATGGCCCTGGTAATAGTTCGCAATTCCTAAATTTTTTAATGCAAAGGCTTCTCCTTTTTTAAAGTTCAGTTTTTGAGAAAGTTCTAATGCTTTATAACTATAGTTAATTGCTTTAAGAGGATCTACCCCAAAATTATTTTTGCTTAAGGAAAGTAACGAATTGACTGTATTTGTGTCGACTCCATCAGACGATGAAGTAGTATCACTTTGAGCAAAAGCGAAAAAAAAATTACTTATTAAAATAATTAAAAAAAGTATTTTCTTCAAGATCATAAATATACAACTTTTATAAACTTGATTTATGAGATAACTAAGCTGTAACAATTACAGCTTAGTTATAAGTCTCAAAATAAGATATTCTATATTAAAAATATTTAGAGTTTAATAAATGATAATGTTTTAATTCCTCCTTTTTGTATAATTCTTATAAAGTAAGTACCTTTTAATAATCCCGAAATGTTTAACTCGATTGTTTGCGCTGACTTTAATACTGCTGGTACATTCATAACACTACCTTTCACATCAACGACAGTAACATCTTTTTCATTTGCAAATGCA
>CBIGQT010000394.1:0-3703 GCA_966191655.1 uncultured Ginsengibacter sp. | reverse complement strand
CCAAGAAACGATTGGGGCGGCCCACAGCGTGGCCCATACAGAAATCATTCGCCAGGGTAAAGTCTGGGAACAGGAAGTCATTTACCGCGCGATCGAAGGAGATCCGAAACTTTTTCAAATAAATGAACAGTAAGGTTTGAAGAAACCGCCACTCTCCTGTAATATTCCAAAGCTTCGTTTCGGGTAGGCTTGGCGTTATTACTTACAAAAGGAATTCCGCCAATTTCCAGCCGTTCACTCGTGCTAAAAAAAGTCATGTTCACAGGATAATTATAAATTGAATTAACCAGTGCACCTTTTTCAAGAATGCAATAACTTAAGTTGAATTTCTTTGCTTCCAATCCGCATGCAAGGCCAATAGGGCCGCCACCAATAATAATTACATCGTACAATTCAGATTTCATTTGCTGCTAAAGTTATTACAATTATGATTTTGAAATTCTACTTTTCCTGTTCATTAAGAATTCCTGTTCTCGTTAAATGCAAATTCAATTATTTATATTGCCGAACCGTATTTTTTAAATACCTGTAAATTCATGAATTTTTATAAACGTTTTGGAATAACCTTATTTAAGAATCATTTTTTTTTGCTTTTATTTTTATGGGCGCTTGTACAGGGTTATCTTATCTGGCATAATGGAATTGTAACAGATCTTGAAGCTGCAAAATATATTGATGAAGCAAACCATTTTTTAAAATTTGGAAATCTTAATACTAATAATCATTACCTCTATTTTACGCAAATTTTTTTAATAGCGGCTGCTATAAAACTGCACCTAGGCTACGCCGTTATAGTAGTTATACAGCTTTTACTAAACTTGCTTTCCACGACAATGTTTTATAGGTTATCCATCTTTTTTTTAAAGAAACCGTTACTGGCAACATTGGCTTCTTTTTTCTTTATAATAAATATTCCTTACCAGCTATATACCAGCTTTCTTTTCACAGAATCGATTTTTTATAGCCTTACCATTATTTATACGAGCTACTTACTTCGTCTGGAAAAGCTAACTCTAAAGAATGTTCTGTTGATAGTACTTTTTCTTGTATTATTAAGCATTACAAGGCCAACGGGTTTTTTATTTTTTGTTGCCTCGGCTTTCTACTTGTTTTTTCGCTTCCTCAATAAGCTGAGCTTACTTTATAAAACAAGCCTCATTTGCATTTCTGTGTTTTTGTTTTTGTTTATCACAAATATTATGTTACAGGCAGGGGGCACGCTTGACTTGATGCTTCCCTTTAAAAAAGAAAATATTATTTGCGGAGTGAACACTGTAAATAATGCAGAAATAGAAACAATGGAAAAAGGTAATTCGTTGCAGGGAATTGCTTATTATGTTTTTAATAACCATGAGCAATTTCTTAAACTGTCTAAATTAAAAACACTTGCTTTTTTCGGAATGCTTAGAACCTATTACTCTCTTTTTCATAATGTGCTATTGGTGTTATTTTTTTACCCCTTTTATATACTCTCTTTTATTGGTATATGGAAAAAAATAAAACAAAAGGATAAAAGTATTATTTACCTCATTACAATTATTTTGCTTTATTGGATTACCACTTTGCTTACCTGCGATGATTGGCACAATCGTTTTATACTAACTGTTTCTCCATTTTTATTTCTGTTAGGATTGGCAGCTTTTAGCAACAATTTATTCTGGGCAAAGAATCTTGATAAATAAATTTTGCCGGAATTTGTAAGTGACATTACCGATTAATTTTTTATTGATAGTTTTTTTCTGAGAAATATTGTCAAAGGCTGTTCTACTATTTTATGAAAAATAAAAGAAATAATAATCATGGTAATAAAAGCGATAAAAACATTCTTGCTTATAAACTTTAATATAAACGATAAGACGAAAGTTGTATGCAATAAGTAAAAAGAATAAGTAGCATTTCCTAATTGTACCATTAATTTACCTGACAAAAATTTTTGCAAAAAACTTTTATAATAGATAAGACCATAAAATAAAAGTGTTATGCCAACTGGCATCAATATATTATTCACGACTATACCTGACCACACTGCAATTGCCTGGAAAATATTATTATTAACCGAGATAACCAAAAGAAGCGTTAATGAAATAAGGATAATGCATGTTCCAAAGTATAGAGATCTTTTACCCAGCGCTGATAATATCTTACCGGTTATTTTTCCTTTTACTATCATTCCTAAATATATGCCGCAGGCGAATTCGAATATCCGTCCGAAAAAAGTTGAATCGAAAGTGAAAATATAACTGCTAAAAAAGCCTTTAAACGGATGGGTTGAAAAAGCAAAAGTTATCAATATGCCAATTGCATAAAAGAGAAGAATAATTTTGATAAGAGAAAAAGTTTTTTTTGAATAAAAGAAAATAAGTGGGGATATTAAATAAAAAAGCTCTTCAACGGACATGCTCCAACTTGGCCCGATACCAGTTAAAATGTACCAGGACGAGAATCCTTTTAATAACGTTACATTAAGCAGGTAATATTTTATAGTTTCCCGGGCAGAATAGTAGCCACGAAAATAATCTAAAAAAAAAGTAGCACTAATTAGTATAATTAGAATTGGAAATACACGTGATATCCTGTTTATAAAATAATTATAAAGCTTTGTTTTATTTAGGTCGCTTATTTGGTTATACTTATAATAAATAAGGAAACCACTCAAAACAAAAAAGAAATCAAGGAAAGTATAAAACTGATTAACAAATAAAAAAAGAATAGGATGCGTTTTGAAAGAAAAAGGATTAAGGTGTTTAAAGAAAATAAAATACACCGCAACAGCCCGAATACCCGTTAATGCAGGAATAAACTTGCTGCTTTTATTCATCATATTTTTTTAAGATTTAAATTAATCGGTAAAGTAACTGAACTTTATATCAACAAAAAAGGCTACTCAATTTTGAGGAGCCTTTGAAAATTATCAGAGTATTATATTATCGCATAAAATACATTTTACCATATCCCCTTGTGAAATATTTATCTGTATTATCTCCGTTATCAGTAAACCTATCCAGAGATTTTCCATTAAGATTAGTAAGCACACGATAAAGATAAACTCCATTCGCAACTTTTTGGCCATACATATCCGAACCATCCCATTTAAATTCTGTAATATTTCTGCCTATATGGAGAGGACCTAATTCGTCTGTTGTAATCTCTCTTATTATTTTACCCGTAATAGTTAATATTTGTATTCTTATATTCTGCGGCACAATCGTACCCGTAACTGTAAATACAAATGCGGTAGAGGTTGTAAATGGATTAGGGTAATTAAGCAGGTTAGAAATCATCGGCTTACTTATAACCCTAAAGTCAATCTGGTAATTAAGACTACCTGCTATATTACCTGCCACATCTTTACCGGAAATAATCAATATGTATTCATCATCATCCCCGGCAAGCGAAGGAGAAAAGTCAATGGTAGCAGTGTTTTCGCCTGCAGCTAAATTAGCGGGTATAAAGCGCAATGTATCATTGTCAAAATTATAAGTTTTAAGAGAGCCATCCGGAAATTGAATTTGCACTTTCATCAACGATGTATCATTAAGCGACAGGAATTTACTTTCATCTTTTAGCTTAACAACTATGTGAGGCCTTGCAGAAACAATATCACGATTTAAAATGTGAATACCGTCAAAAGTTACATCCAGTAAAGGATTGAATTTATCGGGCTTTACAAAAAATGATCTATAAAGAAAATTGTTAAAATGAT
>CBIGQT010000393.1:0-3733 GCA_966191655.1 uncultured Ginsengibacter sp. | reverse complement strand
AAAGAAGGAATAAAATTCAACAAATATTAAAATTTTAATCCAACAAATCCGGTCTCTTTTCTTTTGTTATTTGCAAAGATTGTTCGTGTCGCCATTCCTCAATCATGGAATGATTACCACTCATTAGTATTTCCGGAACCTTCCAACCTCTGAATTCTTCGGGCCTGGTATAAACAGGTGGCGCTAATAAATTATCCTGGAATGAATCCGTTAGCGCTGAAGTTTCATCATTTAAAACTCCCGGTATTAACCGGCCAATTGCATCTGTAAGTACCGCTGCACCCAGTTCTCCGCCGCTTAATACAAAATCACCTATTGATATTTCTTTTGTAATAAAATGGTCCCGCACTCTTTGGTCAATGCCTTTATAATGGCCGCATATCAGCAATAAATTATTTTTTAACGACAAGGCATTTGCCATTTTTTGATTGAACTTTTCACCATCAGGTGTAAGAAAAATTACTTCATCATACTGTGTGTGTTTTTGCAAAGATTCGATTGCAGTTACTAACGGTTCAATCATCATTACCAGGCCTGCGCCACCGCCAAACTGGTAATCATCTACCTGGCCGTGCTTATAATTTGTATAATCTCTTACATTATAAATATTCACTTCAAGCAACTCTTTATCTTTAGCTCTTTTTAAAATTGAATGAGCAAAAAAACTTTCCATTAATTGAGGCACAACCGATATAATATCAATCTTCATGCTGCAAACATATAATAAATGATTTGAGAAGTTTTGTAGAAAAATAAAAAAAAAATTCATCCAGGTTTCTTTTCTCTTTTTTAGTAGGCCTTCCTTTTTTACTTTTTCTTTTCACGGTATTAAAAACAAAAGCAGTAGAATGAAGTTTTTCTTTTTCAACTTCAGGTGTAAGATCAATATAGAATTTTATTGCTTCAGAAAACTGCATCCTGGTATGCAATAAGCCTGTTACTTCTATCAACCATTTTTTTGCTTCCGTTTTTATTTCGAATTGCTCACCAACGTTTACTGCTTTTGAAGGTTTAATGTTTACCCCATTCCATTTTACCTTTCCATTATTACAGGCATCTGCAGCGAGACTGCGGGTTTTAAAAACTCTTATAGCCCATAAATATTTATCAACTCTTAATTTTTCTTTTTCTGCCATATACAAATTTATAACCGAATTACACAAATGGTATCCTGAAATAATAAGTGTTTGTGTATTTTTACCGATAAACAAAACTCAATGATAAATAAAAAACTTTCATTCTACCTGCTCTTTACTTTTTTAATCTTTTCAATTACATCTTTTGGTCAGTTTCGTGCCAAAGAAATTAACTGGACTCCCGATGGCACTGCTTACCTGAAATTAAAAGATGGAAATATTGTGAAAACAGATGTAAAAACAAACACGGAAAGTGTTATTGTAAAAAAAGAACAATTAATTCCAAATGGCGCTGAAAGTCCATTAATATTTAATATTTACAGTTTTTCGCCTGACTATAAAACATTATTAATTTTTACAAATACGGCAAAAGTCTGGCGCTACCATACCCGCGGTGATTATTGGATATTAGATATTACTTCCAATCAATTAACTCAGCTTGGCAAAGGATTGCCTTCCCAATCCCTGATGTTTGCAAAAATTTCGCCTGACGGAAAAAGTGCTGCTTATGTAAGCGAACATAATTTGTATATGGAAGACATTTCTTCACACAAAATAACGCAACTAACGAGTGACGGTACACGAAAATTTATTAACGGCACTTTTGATTGGGTGTATGAAGAAGAATTGGGCTGCAGAGACGGTTTCCGCTGGAGTCCTGATAGTAAAATGATCGCTTTCTGGCAGGTAGATGCAACAAAAATCCGTGACTATTATATGTTGAATACTACCGATTCGGTTTACTCCCGCGTTATTCCGGTTGAATATCCAAAAGTAGGTCAGCCGCCGTCTCCCGTGCGGATAGGTGTAATCACAGTAAGTAATGAGAATATCAAATGGATGGATATTCCCGGTGACCCACAGGAACATTATCTTCCAAGAATGGAGTGGGCAAATAATTCTGATGAATTGGTAGTGCAACAATTGAATCGTAAGCAAAACGAAAGCAAGTTGTTTTATTGCAATGTAAACACAGGTAATGCCGCCAATTTTTATACTGAAGATGATAAAGCATGGATTGATATAAAATCAGTATGGAACGATGATGACCCGATGGGCTGGGAATGGCTTAACAATGGAAAAGATTTTTTATGGGTTAGCGAAAAAGACGGATGGAGACATATTTTTTTAGTAAGTCGGGATGGCAAAAAAGAAACATTAATTACGAAAGGCGATTATGATATTGCTAACATTAAATGCATAGACGATAAAAATAATTATGTCTATTTTATGGCTTCTCCGAATAATGCCACGCAACTTTATTTATATAGAGTAAAAATGGATGGAAAAGGAAAATTAGAATTGTTATCACCTTCAAATATGGTTGGTACACACGATTATAATATTTCACCCTATGCAAAATATGCAATGCATTCTTTTTCTAATTTTAAAATCTTTCCCGCAAGAGAATGGATTTCTTTGCCTGATGGTAAACCGTTAAATGAAGAAAAAAGTATTGCGAGGAATATGAAGGTAAATGAGAATACCCATGTTGAATATTTTAAAGTTACTACTGAAGATAATATAACATTAGATGGCTGGATGGTGAAGCCTGACAATTTTGATTCTACTAAAAAGTATCCTGTTGTATTTTATGTGTACAGCGAACCTGCAGCCTCCACGGTAGAAGACCGGTATGGCGCTCAATTCAATTTTTTATACAACGGAGATATAAGTAAGGATGGTTATATACTCGTTTCTTTAGACAACCGTGGTACCCCTTCCTTACGTGGTGCAGCATGGCGTAAATCTATTTATGGACAAATAGGAAGACTTAATATTCATGACCAGGCAATGGGAGCAAAAAAGCTTTTATCAGGAAAAACATATTTTGATACGAGCCGCACAGCAGTATGGGGATGGAGCGGTGGCGGCTCTGCAACACTTAATCTTATGTTTCAGTATCCAGAAATTTATAAAACGGGAATTTCTATTTCTGCAGTAGATAATCTTTTATTTTACGATAATATTTATGAAGAAAGATATATGGGATTGCCACAGGAAAATATGGACAATTATGTAACAGGTTCTCCAATTTACTATGCGAAAAATTTAAAAGGAAATTTATTATTCATTCATGGAACAGGTGACGATAATGTGCAATACGATAATGCAGAAGCCATGCTGAATGAGCTAATAAAATATGATAAAACTTTTCAGTTTATGCCCTATCCAAACAGGACACACAGCATTTCGGAAGGGGAAGGAACCCGCAAACATTTATCAGCATTATATACTGACTTTTTAAGAAAGAACTGTCCGCCCGGAGCAAGGTAAATCTTGCTATATTTGGGGCATACAACACTTAAATGCGCATCTCTGTTATTATAACGTTGCTTTTAAGTTTATCTATTTTAAACTCTTGTCAAAAAAAATTTGAGGATCCAAATAATATTTCTTCAACAAGTATTGCCGCAGAATTTAAAGCAAAAATTAATGGCCTTCAATTTACAGGTGTTTTAACAGGAGCGGCTATAAGAGATGATAGCGTCATTTCTATTGCGGCGGAATCCGACGACAGGCAAATGATTGTATTTACCGTTAAAGATTCAGGGATTCACGTATACACACTGGCCTTTAACAGCCTTTCTAATTTT
>CBIGQT010000392.1:0-3741 GCA_966191655.1 uncultured Ginsengibacter sp. | reverse complement strand
TTTTTCAAAACCAAGTTTTTCCGCCTCAGCAATTCGTTGCTCGATACGATTTACTGCTCTTATTTCCCCGCTGAGACCAACCTCTCCTGCAAAGCAAATATGTAAAGGAAGCGCAACATCTTCGTACGAAGAAAGCAACGAGCTAAGCACTGCAAGATCAATGGAAGGATCTTCAACTTTTAAGCCACCAGCAATATTTATAAAAACATCTTTTACTCCGAAATGAAAGCCACCTCTTTTTTCCAATACAGCCAATAATAATTGTAACCTTCGTAAATCAAATCCTGTGTTGGTTCTTTGTGGTGTGCCATAAACACTCTGAGTAACCAATGCTTGCACTTCAATAAGTAAAGGCCTTATCCCTTCCATTGTTGCTGCAATGGCAACGCCGCTCAACTGTTCTTCTCTTTGGGTAATTAATATTTCAGAAGGATTGCTTACCTGTCTCATTCCTTCGCCGGTCATTTCATAAATACCCAATTCTGATGAGGACCCGAAGCGATTTTTAAGAGTGCGTAAAATGCGATAAGCATAATTACGATCTCCCTCAAATTGCAGAACAGTGTCAACCATATGTTCCAGAATTTTTGGCCCGGCAATGCTTCCATCTTTGGTAATGTGACCAATTAAAAATACCGGTGTATTAGTTTCTTTTGCAAAACGCTGAAACTCGCCGGCACTTTCTCTTATCTGTGAAACGCTGCCTGGTGCAGATTCCACATACGGCGATTGTAATGTTTGAATGGAATCTACAATTACCAATTTTGGTTTTAGTTTTTTTATTTCCTGGAAAATTGTTTGCGTATTAGTTTCAGTGAGCAGAAAAAAATTTTCATTTTCAATTTGCAATCGGTCTGCACGCATTTTAATTTGTTGCTCACTCTCCTCACCACTTATATATAGCGTAACAATATTTTGCAATTGCAATGCATCCTGTAAAAACAATGTGGATTTTCCAATGCCAGGTTCACCTGCAATTAGCACAATGCTGCCTGTAACAATACCTCCTCCGAGTACGCGATTTAATTCCGCATCAGCGGTAAGAATTCTTTTTTCTTCGCCACTTGAAACATCCTGCAGCGATATTGTTTTAAGGCCATTACCTAACCCTGAAAATTCTTTCCATTCATTTTGCTTTTTATCAGTGCCTCTTACAATAACCTCTTCAACAAAAGTATTCCACTGTTCACATGAAGGACACTTCCCTAACCACTTCGCACTTTCCTGCCCACAATTGCTACAGAAAAAAGCTGTCTTAGTTTTACCCATTTAATAAAATAATGAGCAATGAAATTAAGGAATCATTATGACAGGAAATAAATTGTCAAAGCATTAGAAGGAGAATGGAAATTTTTTTTGCATTATAAATTTTTATAACGAAAAGTAAAAGAGCCGGCATTACTACCAGCTCTTTGTACTTACTAACCCATTAAATTCTATTGCTAAATTACAAATTGCCTACACATAAACAAATTAATTTTCGTGATGTGAATAAATTTAAAAAATATTTTTCTAACAAGTTTAATACCAATTTAGGCTTATATAAATTGATAATCATGCAGTTATATCGCTATCTATCATCCCTGCAATTTAAAAGATAAAAATATTTTATAGAAAATATTTGGTTTATAATATAAACTACTTTATTATTGTGATAAATTTATAAAAATGTTACGGTATTTAGTTTTACTATCTTTTTTAATTAGCATTAAAACAAATGCCCAGATAAAAATTTCAGGAAAAATTACTGACAATCATAATAAAGTTTTACCCGGCATTAGTGTTAGCATTCTAAATTCTTACGATGGAGCCACTTCCGATTCATTAGGAAATTATCAATTTACAACTTCAGAAAAAGGGCAGCAGATTCTTAGTGCAAGTTCAACAGGTTATAAAGCATTTGTACAAAATGTAGATCTTGAGGGAACATCTTTGCTTATTAATATTTCACTTAAAGAAGAAATCACCGAGTTAAAGGCTGTTGTTATAACTGCAGGAGCTTTTGAAGCAAGTGATCAAAAAAGAGCAACTGCTTTAAGTCCACTTGATATAGTAACTACTGCAAGTGCCAATGGAGATATCACCAATGCTATAAAAACTTTACCGGGTACGCAGCAGGTTGGTGAGAGTGAAGGTTTATTTGTAAGAGGAGGTACTGCTGCCGAAACTAAAATTTTTATTGACGGAACGTTAGTGAACAAATTTTTTTACAGCAGTGAGCCCGACCTTGCAACAAGAGGAAGATTTAATCCATTTTTATTTCAAGGGACTCTTTTTAGTTCTGGCGGTTATTCAGCATTATACGGCCAGGCGCTTTCTTCAGTGCTACTGTTAGAATCCATAGATCTGCCTGAAAAAACTTCTGCAGATGTTGGCATTTCTTATCTCGCTTTAAATGCAGGTATTCAAAAACTTTCAAAAAATAAAAAATCATCCTGGGGTATAACTTACGCTTATACTAATCTTTCACTTGTTTATAATCTTATAAAACAAAAGTTAGATTATTTCAGGGTACCTATTCTGAATGAAGGTGATGCTAACTTTAGAATTAAGACATCAAAAACCGGTATGCTAAAATATTTTGGTCAATTCAGCACGACCAATGTTGGTTTTAGAAACCAGGACGTAGATTCATTAACTATGAAAAATGCATTTAGCCTCAAAAATTTTTACATGTATCATAATTTATCATGGAAAGAAAAAATTGGACATGGCTGGAAGTTAAATACGGGAGCTTCATACAGTACCAATCGGGACGAGATTAAAAATGAATTGCAGGATGGTAATAACAACAAACAATCACTTACCGATTCATTGTATGCGTCTAAAAATTATAGCCTGCTAAATAAAGGTAAATATGCAAATGCAAAAGTAGTATTTGAAAAAAGATTAATTAATATAAGCGCTATACGATTTGGTGCCGAATATAATTACAGCAACGAAAAAGGAGATTATACTCAATATGATGGAATCACATACTCTCAAACAATAAAGGAAAATATATTCTCGGGCTTCGCTGAAACAAATATTTATCTTACCAATGATATCGCTTTGCAGGCTGGAGTGAGAACAGAACATTCGAAATTGTTGAATAAATGGGATGTTGCACCAAGAATTTCTATGGCGTATAAATTTCCTGATAAAAGTGAGTTCTCCCTTGCTTACGGAATTTTTTACCAGGATCCGGAAAGTAAATACCTGCCTTCTATTAATCAATTGCACTTTGCCCAGGCTACCCATTATATTGCTCAATATCAAAAAATTTCAAATCAAAGAACTTTCCGTACAGAAATATTTTATAAAAAATATAAAGACTTATTTAAAACGGGTTTTGGCAATGGTACATTCAAAGCAATTAATAATGATGGATTTGGTGATGCTAAAGGAATCGAATTTTTCTGGAGAGATAAAAAAACTATCAGGAATGTTGATTATTGGGTTTCTTATTCTTACTTAGATACAAAGCGTGATTTTCTTAATTATCCTTTCGCAATTGAACCTTCATTTGCAACGAAACATACTGCATCACTTGTAGTAAAAAAATTTGTAACCAATATAAAAACTCAATTTAATGCATCCTATACGTTTGCTACAGGACGGCCTTATTACAATATCAATTATGACCATAATACCAACGCTTATAAAATTTACGATCAGGGATATACAAAAAATTACAATGATCTAAGCCTTAGTGTAAATTATTTGCCATCTATTGGTAAGACAAATGCAAAAAGCTTTACG
>CBIGQT010000391.1:0-3754 GCA_966191655.1 uncultured Ginsengibacter sp. | reverse complement strand
GCAGTTAATAGGAATAGCCAATAACTTAAACCAGCTCACAAAGAAAGGTCACCAAGAAGGATTTCTGACTGCAGTTCTGTTGTTTGAAAAGTATAAAAATTTTATCGATGAACTGCTAAAAGGAAATGATCAGTAAAGTAGTTATAGGAAAAACATTTTATGGAGCCTGCAGGTATGTTTGCATGGATCAGAAAAGAGCCGTGGTTTTAGCAGCAGAAGGCGTGAGGGATTATGATTATAAACTCATGGCTAAAGATTTTCAGTTGCAACAATCCCTAAGACCCTCACTTACTAAAGCTGTTTTTCATGGCATCATTAGTTTTTATCCGGGAGAGAAAATTGAAGATAGCATGATGGTTGAAATAGCTAAAAATTATTTACAAAAAATGAAGATTAGGGACACACAATTTTCCATTGTAAAACACATTGACAAAAATCATTCTCATCTCCATATTCTTGCCAACCTGATAAACAATAACGGAGAAACTATTAAGGACAACTGGATAGGTTTAAGGGGAAAAAAAATTGCGCAGAAATTAACTATTGAATATGGATTGAAAGAAGCCATTTCTAAAAATTTTGAATTGACAAACCTTGCAGCATTGAATGAAAGGGAAGCCAATAAATATTTTATCTACCAAACCATTTTAGAAAAACTTCCAGAGTGCAAAAGTCTTGATGATTTAAAAGAAAAACTGGCAAGAGAAAAGATTGAAGCATTATACAAATACAAAGGGCAGACAAATGAGTTACAAGGAATCAGTTTTAAGATCGGGATTTATAAATACAAGGGCAGTGAAATCGACAGAAAGTTTTCTATTAGAAATCTTGAAAAAATAATACTACAAGAGAGATTAAAAAACATGCTTCACCCAAGAGTAGGACCCGCGAAATCAAAACAACATTTTCAGGATGAGCTTCAGCAAACTGAAAAGTATCATGGTCATAATAAAAACTTGTTGGACCTGGTAATGAAACCGGAAAAGCAACATCAACAAATGCCGCTTTTGGAAAAGAAGCGTGTAAAGAAAAAATCAAGGGGACTGCATTTATAAAATGAAATACTATGAGTGAAATATTATTGCAAGCGATTGTGGAGAAGCTGGAAGCTTTGGAAATTGCTTTGTTAAAAGAGAGCAATACAAGTAAAGATGAGACTATGCAAAAACAAATACTTAAGGGCTTTAAAGATTTTCAATCTGAAGTTGCAAAGCTTATTTCTCAATCAAGCACAAACAATGAAATATTATACGGTATTTCAAAAGAAATAAATGGGTTAAGATTAAACTTAAACAATCCCAGGGAAAACCAGGTTAAACATATTCATCGTTATTATAGTCACCTATTGGTAACCGTTAGTTCGTTCTTAATTTCTTTGTTATTAGCCTACGGGTGGATCAATTGCCATAACGAGAAAAAAGCATTTGAAGCAAATGATATAAAAGTATAGATATTGGAAAGCGGATAGTAATGCAAGCTTATTAAAACTCACTTACTATACAGATAGTTTATACGACATGGATAAAGATGACTTTAGAAACCAGATTGTCCATGCCGAACAACAAATTGCTGAGCAGGGGAAACAGTTTCGGCTTGCTGGTGAAAAAGAAAAAGAAGGAAGAGAATTAAAGCTTAAGGGGCAGAAATCTCCAGTTAAATAACAGCATGCGGAAAATATTTAAAGTTAGACGTATAACAATCTGCCCCGGTTATGACATTTTGTTTATGACTTATTCATATATAATCTTTATACATGAGAGTTCCATCATGTATAAAAAATTACAGTATTTTTACATGACAATCCCGTCATGCATAATCTTAATACATGAGCAACAAGACTATAAAAACAAAAATTGATCAACCTTTCAATGATTTAGCTTTCTTACCACCAGATAAAGAAAGTATTGAAACAAAAAATGTCCTGCGTCAGGTTGTCAAGTCATCTATTGCGTTAGCTGAATTAAAAGGACTCGTACATACCTTACCAAATCCCGACATCCTTTTAAATGCGGTTATCCTAAAAGAAGCAAGAGCCAGTTCAGAAATAGAAAATGTAATAACTACCCAGGATAAACTTTATCAGGCTTTGTCGGCAAAGGGAACCCACGTGGATGCAGCAACAAAAGAGGTCTTGCGATACAGGGAAGCGATGCTGTCAGGTTTTGGATTGATTAATAAGAAAGGCTTTATAAGTACTAATATTATTATTCAAATTCAGAAGGTATTGGAAGAAAATAATGCCGGTATACGAAAGCTGCCCGGCACAGCCTTAAAAAATGCTGCAACAGGAAAAGTTACATACACGCCACCTGATGACTATAATAAGATTATCAGCCTGATGAAAAATCTGGAAAATTATTTAAATGAGGAAGTTGAATTGTCACCTTTGATTAATCTGGCCATTCAACATTACCAGTTTGAAAGTATCCATCCATTTTATGATGGTAACGGACGAACAGGCAGAATTATCAATGTTCTTTACTTGATTCTTCAAGGCTTATTAGACAGTCCAATTTTATATCTAAGTGAATTTATTATTGAAAATAAATCCGACTATTACCGGCTATTACAGGATGTACGAACAAAAGAGAATTGGGAAGAATGGATATTGTTCATTTTAAACGGAGTGGAAAAAACGTCCAAAGCAACGATCCGGCAGATCCAGGATATAAATAAACTTTTTCAAACAACGGGTGATAAAATAAAAAATCGATTCCCTAAATCCTTTAATAAAGAGTTGTTAGAGCTTTTATTCGAACAGCCTTATAGCAAAATTGATTTTGTTGTTGAAAGATTAAAAATTTCGAGAATTACGGCATCAAAATATCTCAGAGAATTAAAACAAATTGGAATTTTAGAATCAAAACAAGTCTGGAAAGAAACGCTATATATAAATACTAAACTCTTTGATTTACTTAAAAGTTAATATTTACGTGTTCGCATATACATGTACGTTAGGCATGCATCTTGGTAGTTTTTTTGGTGTTACAAAATATATTCAATTTACTTATCTTTACTTTGGAATGTTATTCTTTAAATTGAAAAGACTTTTTTGGAGTAATTCATGGAGTTATAATATTAGTAGTTTCTAAATAATTGATTTTTAAGTGCTAATGACATTCGTTCGAATCCCTTAGTAAATGGAAACTATTGTGAAATCAGTACTAAACGGAAATGTCATCCACGTGATTGGAACGTATCTGCAGGAAGATTAAACGGAAGGAGTGATATTGCAAAGTCTTTTAATGCGTACCTGGACACACTTCAGCAAAAAGTATTTGAAGCCAAACGACAACTTATTGAAACAGATGAAGAGCTTACTGCTGAAAGCATAAAAAATGTTCTTTTAGGCAAAAATAATAAGCAGAAATACATGTTGCTGGAAGTGTTTAAATACCACAATGACCAAATGGCCGCACTGGTTAACCAGGAATATGCACCCGGGACATTAGACCGATATAAAACTTCATACAGGCACACAGAATCTTTTTTAAATTGGAAATACAAATTGCATGATATAGAAATTGATAAACTGAATTATGAATTTATTTCTGAATATGAATTTTGGTTAAAAAGTGTTCGCAAGTGCGGTCACAATACAACTGTAAAATACCTTGCCAATTTTAAGAAAATTATCTTGCGTTGTCTAAAAAATGGCTGTCTACCAAAAGATCCCTGTATTGAACTTCCTATGGCAAAACGAGAACTAGATATACCGACATTAACCTCACAACAACTGGAAAAACTATCCAAC
>CBIGQT010000390.1:0-3765 GCA_966191655.1 uncultured Ginsengibacter sp. | reverse complement strand
ACAACCACCAGCAAATTCCCAGCAGCAGATAATTTCTCCTCAGTTTTTTTGAAAGCCGACGAAAGCGGCACTGCGGGGATTAACAGAGTTGGTCATACACCGGATGACTACAGAAGCAGTTTAGCTAAACAGATCTATTTCTGCTTCCCATTAATTTATGTGGGTGGAATCAGCGATAGGCACTGGTAGGGATGAGGAATTAGCCATGATTGCGGCACGTTGTGAGTCAAGATCTCTCAACAACTTTTGCTTCTGGTCGATTTGGGCAGTAAGTTCTTTAATTTTTTTATTATTCTTCTTTTCATCAGATACCGCGTTTTTCGCATCATTTGCCTTTATGTCGGCCTCTTTTGCGTCTGTCACGGCTTTTTTTGTGTCCTTTGTATTACCATTGGTTGCGACATCTGCCTGATCCTTACTTGCCTGAGCAGTTGCAACAGCATCTCCTGCACTGGATGATGTTTTTGAATGGTAATCGGCAGTTTTGTTCTTTTCTTCTAACAACTTTGTATTTAATTTGGATACTTCCAAACTGATCTCGCCATATTCTTTATTCAGTCTGGTCGTATCAGACATTGTCTTATATTTCTGGCCATGGGCCACGGTTGTAAATAAAAGTCCGGTTAAAATGAATGAAATGCTTACAATGCGCTTAATGTTTATGTAATTCATATAAATAAATTTGTGTGTTTGTATATCCATCTAATACTGCCAAGAACCGGGCCGCTGTCACAATTGCCCATTATATGACCTGCAGCCTGCCATTATACAGTTAAAACGCTGGAATCACTCGTCCATCATGCAATGCAGACGTAGCAATTGATGCTATCCCCAATGGATGGGGGAAATATCCGAACATGCTTGATAAAATATAGTCGTGCCAGTAAGGGCCAGATCTGTGAATTATGAAACTTAATAACAGAAAGATGTAATGCACGGATCGATTACTTCAATTAATTTCGCCCATATCTCGTATCAAATGGCACATCCTTTCAGATACGTTTTTGAGGATTGTCTCTATTTTGGATTTTCACAATCTATGCCATTAGACGATGGAAGAAAAGTCTTTGGCATTACCTGTCCGGATTTTCCTGGAAGTTATTTTGAAGTTATTGAGACTGGTAACCTAAGTTCGCCTTTTCTGCCAAAAGTATCTTTTCATTTTGATCCGTTTGCTCAGGAGGTTTTAGAATGGTTCTCTGATTACAGACTACTTTCTGATTAGTCAATTAAGCATGCGTGTTGAATAAAAAGATCCGGACGTTGGTGACGGATTTTTTTTGTTCAGACTATTCAGAAGTTGCGAAATTATTTGGAGAAACACATCTTTTCCAATACTCCATAATTACTTTGATGGTTTTTTCCAATTCGACCAACGAGCTATCTTTTAAAAAATATCCTTGAGTAGACTTAGTATAAGCGTCAACGAGCATACTTTTTGTTGAAGTCGTAGAGAAAAATAAGAAGGGAACGCACTGAACTCCAGATTCACAATCAGATTTTATCTTATTTTTTAAATCAAACCCGCTTATGCGCGGCATGTGTACGTCAGAAAGAATAATAAATGGTATTTCTTCAGTAGTACTTAAAAAATCAAACGCCTGAAACCCATTTGCAAAAAACTTTAATTTGTTAGGATAATTTAAATTTTTAAAGATTACACTTAGAAATTCCTGATCGTCTAAGTCATCCTCGATTATAACAACCGGACCATTTTTATTCATAAACTTATATTAAGTCGTCCAGCCTGTGACCGGCCAACTAAAGATTTAACTTTAACAAGATGAGGTTGTAGGCAGAAGCAAAAGGTAGCTGTTTGTATCAACTTGCCGGGTAATTTAACATCGCATTACCTTTAAAAGCAAAAGCCGGGCTTTACCCCGGCTTTCTGGTTGACAGCCTGTCTATTGGTGGTTTTCAGTGTATTTTAGGGACCCCATTCTTTTAAGCTCATCCAACCGCTCTATCATTTTTTTTAGTTCATCAAAGAGGATTTTTGACTTGCTAAATTCCTCTTTTTCACTCATAGACTTATCAAATAGTAACTCCTGTTGTTTAATCTGTGATTGCAATAATGCAATTTCTTTTTTATTGGATTTCATATTTCAGGATATTGGAGATTAATTAAAAGAATATAGCCATCAGAAAAATTTTGGTTATTTAATCGCTTTCAATCTCTTTAACTCATTCAGGTCCTGAGATACCTGTTTCAACTTGCGTAATATGATTTTTGTCTTAGCTAATATTTCGTTGTTTGCTATCGATTCATCCAACAGCTTTTCGTAATGTTTTAGCTCGCTTTCCATTAAAACAATGGCCGCGCTGATTTCTTTATCTGGCATGGCTGATAAATTATGAGAAACAGAACACTTATCAGTCGACATAATGGAGTACGGATGGTTAACTACCGGAAGGTGCTTTTAATTCTATTTTGATGGGATAAGGTTCAGGGGCGTAATGCAGACATTTCCATGTTGAAAATACTAATTTTAGTTGAAATATAAATAATATATAAAAATTAATATTGAGAAACAATGCATAACCATCGATTATTTCGTGGTTTTTTTAGTTTGGATTTAATGTAAATTACCCTAACCCTAAACTCTTCTGTATGCAAAAAAGTGATTTGGTTGTCATTGTATTTGGCATGTTGATTATCGCTGTCCTTATACTTTACGTATTGCTTCATATTCGCAAGAATAAAGAATTAGAAACGTTATGGGAGGCATATAATGCTGCCAGGGCGAGTGGTGACAGAGAAAAGGCTTTGAAGACAGGCAGGGCTTATTACAGAAGAAGACGAGGAAGGACCAGTATGTACGATGAACAGGCTATTGCCAACGATTTAAATACCATGAATGCGAATCAATTTTGAGTAAAACCTGAGTTTGCGGAAGAGGTTAATAAAAAGGACCGGATAGAAATCCAGTCCCGTAATAAATCCAATATCCTATGAAAAACCACTATAGTTATTTCAATTAACGTACCATGTTCCAAAAAACGTCATATTGTCTTGTTTGAATTCATCCGGTTCTATTAAAGCGCTTACACATGGACGATAGTGCCGTGAATGGAAGTGCTCATGAAATATTTCTACGAAAACTGTGGAATTCAATATACGATCGTCGTGATTTTAATACATCTTCCCATGGTTTCGGGCCTCCTCCTGTAAATCTGATTAAAATCTGAGTTTTTCTGATTTACCTGTAAACTCAGTTTTTAAACAGAATTAATGTGTTTATTTGGGGCATAATAGGCCATATGAAAATTTTAATAGTCGAAGACGAACCTGAGCTATTAAAAAATATTGTCAAATACCTGCAATTCGAAAATTTTCTTTGTGAAACGGCTTCCGATTATCAGTCTGCCCATCATAAGATAACCACTTTCGACTACGATTGTATTTTGCTGGATGTAAACCTGCCGGGCGGAAACGGATTAGATCTTCTGAACGAATTAAAACAGCTTGGTAAAACCGAAGGTGTCATTATTATTTCTGCCCGAGATTCTATAGACGACCGGGTAAAAGGGCTTGAACTGGGGGCAGATGATTACCTTATAAAACCGTTTCATTTTTCGGAAATGAATGCTCGGGTATCCGCCGTGATACGAAGAAAGCATCTGGAAGGAAAAAACATTATCGTCATTAATAATATTACCATCGATTTTCCGGCAAAAACAGTCCATGTAGAAAATGCACCTGTTGATTTAACAAAATCCGAGTTTGATCTGCTTTTGTTTCTTGCAATCAATAAAAATCGTGTA
>CBIGQT010000389.1:0-3771 GCA_966191655.1 uncultured Ginsengibacter sp. | reverse complement strand
AAGAGTGAGAATTGGCTAAAAATCACTAATTGTGTGAGGACGGTTATTATTCCGTAATACCTGGGCTCTTGCACATAGGTCCATAGCGATCCGTCCGGCATGTCTTCTTTACCAACTGATAATGATAGTACACACAATGTGCAGATTAGAAATACACTTGTTAAAAAGTAAATCAACAAGAAATCTTCGGAAAGGGATATTAGTTTGCTTCTGCCGCGACGAATTATTTTAAAAAAAATGACCGTCAAAAAAAACAGGATTATCAGTTCAACCAATTGCATTCCATGATAAAAAAAGTAATGATATTTTGGCAACAGGATGAGAATCGTATCAGTATTCACTAACGAAGCCGGAATGGCCGGCCACATTACCTTCAGATTGTCTGGGAAAAACCCACTAACAGGTGAATACACATATCCCATTCTTCCCGCCTGTGATTTTTCATACACTAAATACGCTGCAAAAAGAATAACCAGAATAAGCGAAATAAAAAATGCCGCCTGGCTTATCTTTCTATTTTCTATCCATGCCTTAATAAACAAGTATGCCGGGATGGCAAAAGCAACAACAAAAAAAAGATACTTGATCATACCGCACATAAACAGGCTCAATATGATGATCGTTGATATAACAAAAAAATTTTTTTGAAACTTTAATAACTTTAACGTGTATAAAACGGCAACAAGGAAAAATGTAATGGCTATGGCATCAGAACGATAACTGATGTAAAATGCATAAAGAAAGAATGCGGAAAATAAGGTGAAAACATTTATTAGATATCTTTCGGTTGAAAGAATCCTCAATATCTTTCTGCATAGGATTATTTGTAGAAATGAAGACAATAGCTCTAACACAATGCTGGAAATAAGAAAGTTGTGGTTGAATAAAAGATAAAATGGCGATAACAATAATGAATAACCAGGCGGCCACGCAAATAGAAGCGAATAATGGTTTACGGCAATATCGGGCGGCAGTACAACTGACAGAGAAAAGCCGTGTCCTCCCACGAAATTTTCCATTGCGATCACCTGGTACATTACATCCACTCCTACGTTATAAAAGAAAAGGATATGCATAAATCTTATGGAGAATGCAATAACAATAACGAAATAATCTGCAGAACTTGAAGAGAGGAATTTCCTGATCTTAATAAACGGCATCAGCGATTTTTTGGCAAAAAAAATATGTAACCAAAACCGAAAATAAGGTAGATTTTTGATTAAAATTGTTGAACCAAAAAACGATGGAGCCAGATAAAATAATTCAAGTGATAAGCAACATTGCGGCAGATGTATTCGAATATCCGGGGATTGAATTAAAATTGTCTGACACAGCTTCTAACGTAAAGGGCTGGGATTCGTTAACCCAGGTAGTATTGGTAGCGGAAATTGAGAAACAATTTGATGTTGTATTTAGTTACAGGGATCTTGCATCTATAATAACCATCGGGAATATAATTGATATAATTAAAACGAAGGAAAACATGGAAAATGAAACTTAAGCTACTATTGACTTTCGATCATGAACTTCCTTTAGGGGGAGTGCGGACTTTCTATAAAGAAGCGATGTTCGATCCGACGGATCATCTTTTCGATGTGGCCAGTCAATTGCAAGTCCCCATAGTGCTTTTTACGGATGTGCTTTGTGGAATTCGTTTTAAAGAATGGGATAACACTTCGTTTTATCAGCCGTATGTAAAGCAACTGCAAGAGGCAATTTTAAAAAACCATGATGTTCAGCTGCATTTGCATCCTCACTGGCTTACTTCTTCGTTTCGCAGCAACAGTTTTGTTCCTTCTCACGATTTTAGACTTGCCGACTTCAAAAGCAATAAGGAATTTCCCATAGAACAAATCATAAAATCGGGAATAGATTTCTTAACTGAGGTGTGTACCAAAGTCAAAGATGATTATAAATGTATTGCATTTCGGGCAGGAGGTTATAATATTGAAAAAGAAACAAAGGAAATTATTACCAATTTATACAAATATGGTATCAGGTTTGACAGTTCCATCGCGAAAGGGTATTATTTTAGATCATCGCTTTCAGAAATCAATTACCTGCACATGCCCGAGCCACCGAATTGGTATTTAGGTCTGGAAGGCAATATAAGAGCAGATGCAAAAAAAGGTCTTTGGGAAATACCAATAGCAACGATTCCCAAAACACCTTTTGAAATACCGACACGATTCAAAATGAAAAAACTTGCAAGGCGTGCACCAAAAGATAATGGCTTTCAGATACATGATGGAAGGTCGGACGACATTAACTCAAAAATAAAAATGATGTTTTCTGCAAGAATGTTGTCATTCGATAATTATACGTTGTCTGTTAACTATCTTATGAGAATTTTAGAATATAATGTTCGAAAATACAAACAATACGATACTGTAATCCTTGCTATATCAGGCCATCCAAAAACGATGGGAGACTATTCTTTTTACCTGATGGAATCGTTCGTGAACAGAGTTCGTGAAAAATACCCTGAAGCAGAATTTACAACATTTTCGAGACTGGCTGAAGAAATGAAATTGAATTAATATGCTCCTGAAAAAAATAATTTTCAAAGTTCTTCCTTCGGGCACTTTCGTTTCATTAAGAAAATCGTATCGCAAAATTTTAAAACAGATCAACAGGCCCTTATCAGAAAAAGAATTTAAAAAGATTCTGGTGGACGATTTACAAATTCAAAAAGGGGCAGTTGTTTTGGTACATAGTTCCACAGATGCGCTAAATATAAACTTCCCTGTTTATCGTATACTCGAGATACTTCTTGAAACGATAGGCGAAAATGGAACGCTGGTGTTTCCGGCCTGGCATTTTACTTATAGGGCTGAAGAGTACCTGAATCAGAATTTAGTATTCGATGTCCGTCATTCACCCTCGGTTTTAGGACTTCTTTCGGAACTTGCCCGCAGACATCCGAGTGCAGTAAGAAGTATCCATCCCACTACCTCAGCCGTAGCGATCGGAAAATATGCAAAAGAAATTATTGCAGAACACGGAGAGAGCATTTATCCCTGTGATGAAAAAAGCCCTTATTTTAAAATCATGGAATACGACGGGATTATTATCGGGATTGGGGTCAATAATAATTTTTTATCTTTTGTTCATTGCCCGGAAGATATTTTAAAAAATGAGTTTCCCATCAAAACAAGGGTAGATGAAATATTTGAAGCAACGGTGAAATTAAAGGACGGTTCAATAAAGATCATTAAGACGTTGGCAGCTCATTCACAGATTAAAAATCGTGATATCCCCCGTTTTATTGGGAAATACATACCAAAATCCGTATTCAGAAACTTCACGATTAAAGGGAACAGATTTTTTGTTGCACACTCAAAGGAACTATTTACTGCAATAGTAGCGTTAGCAAAAGAAAATAAAACTATCTATACGAAAAAAGCCAGGGTAAGAAATCATTAATTTTTTTAAACTACTCATAAAATAAAGTTCAGTTCGTAATTTGCAAAAAGCTCGTTACAAAATTTATTATGTTTGCGTTTTATTGACCAGCAGTACTGGCAAACAGTTATCCCTGCCATTAACTAATTTTTCAAAACCCTCATGGCAAAAATTCATAAAATAAATTCAAGAGCAAAAGCTGAGATCAATACAGGCTTTGGTACCAATCCATCAAGCTACGGCGGCCGGTTTGTAAATAAAGACGGCAGGGCTAATATTGAAAAAAAAGGAATCAGCTTTTTGGAAAAAATAAGCTGGTATCATACCATGCTGGCTTTGCCAAAGTGGAAATTTCTCTTCATTATT
>CBIGQT010000388.1:0-3775 GCA_966191655.1 uncultured Ginsengibacter sp. | reverse complement strand
GAAGCTTCGGATATAAATCCGGCATGTTCAGCCATTTTACAATTTGCTCTTTAATCCACTTGTTGTAAGCAATAGGATAAGTTTTGTTTGCAATAAAAAGCGTTTGAAGATATTCCTGAAAAGCTTTGCAGAGTGTGTCGAATGCCTGAAAATAAAGTTTTCTTTTCATAAAAAATGGAATATGGTCTAAGTCGTATTCGCAGGCATTTTGAGATGCCGTAAGCCGTTGTAGCCTGAGTTTGTTGTTATAATAAGGAAGCCATTTACTTTGTAATTCCTTAAAATACGGCCCTGCATTATCCATAGGCGCAGCATAACAAATTTGATTTCCAATTTCGATTTCGAAATAATCAATTGGCTCTCCTTTTTCCAACTTCGTTGGTTTATAATTACCATCAATTATGTCAAGATGCAAATGTGCGAATTGGTTTGACTGTTTGTATTTTAAAAAAGCAGGCTGCATTTCCAAATAAATTTGCCACGACTTTTCAATGTTTGTTATTTCAACCATTGTGGCACCTGGTTTCATCAGTATTGCAAAGTCAAGGTCGCTTTCAGGTACTGCCTGCCCCCTAGCGCAGGAGTTCACAACTAAAACGGTGTCCACGCCGGGAGTTGCCAGGAAATAATCTCTGATTAACTCCGCTGTGTCACGATGTAGTTTGGTAGGGAAACCTGGTTTGAATGTCATTTAATCAGGATACAAAGCGGGATAAAAAAATTTTAACAGGGTAAGCAGATTGAGAATTAGTACAGAGTATTGGCTGTCGTTGGGTTGATAATCGATTTGATTTCTTCAATTTTATCGACCGGGAAGCTTCCGCACTTTCCATGCTCGCGTATGTCGTCTTCGTTTTCTGCCTCGTGAATACAATAAATTTTGTCTTCGGTAACAAAAGATTGAATCCAGATATAAGGCTTGCCTAATATGGATATAACGGCAACAGAAGTTTTTGATATTGCCTCCAATTCCTCTGCAGTCATCTTACCTGCGCCAGGAACATGTCTTTCAATAATAAACTTTTTCATGTGAACAATTTTAGTGTACTATAAAGCTATTCTGAGAATTTTGAAAGCATATAGGTGTATTTACCTAATTAAGCTGCAAGCTACCCTATTTTAAAATGCCCAGGCGAACTGCTTCTGTAACAGCTTTGGTACGTGAGTTTACATCAAGCTTAAAGAGGATGCTGGAAATGTGATGATCAGCTGTTTTTGGGGAAATAAAAAGTTGCCCTGCAATTTCTTTATTCTGGTCCCCTTTCTGTAGTAACTGGAGAACATCGAGTTCACGGTTGGTTAATTGAGAAGGATTATTTTTCGTACTTTCCCTTAGGCCCCTCGGTATTTTCTTTATGCCAATAGCCCGCATTTCCATTTTTATTTTTTCTGATACAGCACTGGCGCCTAATTGCTGAAAGATAGAAAGCGCATTTTTTTTATCATCTTCATCTCCTTCAAATAAAGCTAATGCTCTTTGAAAAGGGCAGCCACTTTTTTCCCAAAATTCAGCTGCCTTTTTTATTTTTCCTTGTTTTAAAAGTTTATAAGGTTCATATAGTTCCGGCAACTTAAGCTCACATTTTCTTGCTTTCCACAACCAAAAAGCCAATGCACTGTTGCCAACCAGGTAAATTGACTGTTCAATCACATTTACAACCTGGTCAAGTTCTTCCTTACTGATTAACATTTTGCTTGTTAGCCATTCATATTCTAATAATGCAGTTAGTGATGGTATAATTCTTTCAAGCTCCATCGTTCCAAAAGCTTTTGCTTTTGCCTCCAACAATAACTCCATTGCGCCAGCATCGCCCTTCCGCATTTTTATAGAGCCCATAACAACCAGCGCACCTATTTTAAAAGCACGTGGCTTATCTTCATTCTTTAAAAGATTATCTGAAATTTGACAGGCCTTTTCCCAATTGCCTGTTTCAAAATTTAGCACTGCTTTCAACGATAGCATATTCAATCTCCAGGAGTCAAGATCTCTGTCTTCACAATATTGAATTCCCTCGTTCAACATTTTTTTTGCTAGTACATAATCGTTCAACTGCATTGCATTACATCCTAAATTTGAATATGCTCTTGCAGCATGTTCATGAAAAGAGTTTTTTAAGGCAATGGCCAGGCTTTCCTGTAACATATCAATACCTTTTTGTCTTAATGATCCTAAATTCATCTTCACTGAGCCAACATTATTTAAGGCATGGGAAAGTGTCTCCTGGTCGTTCAATTCAGTTGCAATTGCAATTGCTTTTTCTCCCCAGGTTATACATTCAGCAGGTTGATCAAATAATCTTTTCAATTGAGACATATTGCTAAATGCCATTGCCTTTGCAGGTGATGAAGGTTGATTTTTGAGCAAATCAACCGCTTGCTCAGCGTATATTTCAGCATTCTTCCTGTTGCCATCGAGCCACCATAAACGCGACAAGAATCGAAGACGATTTCCTGTCTTTTCAACATTGTCTTTCTCTTTTGAGACCTGGAGCAATTTTCCTGTATAAATTATCGCTTCCTTAATTTGATTGGTAAGGTAGCACTCATAGGCATAAGCTTCATAAAGTTCTGTTAGTTGATTTTGTTCATTTCCTTCTGAATATTCAATGGCTGTTAGTAGCAGTTTGGAAGCTTCATTATGTGCCCCGACGCAGGCAGCCTTTCTTGCCGCGACTGGTGCATATTTTAATATTAACTTATTTTCGTTTGCGTTTTTAGCATACTGGATAATTCGTTCAATTTCGCCTTCAGCCTCGAAAGAGAATAAAAAAAGATCCAATACTAATTTATTCAGCTCGATCCGTTTAAATGGAGGAAGCGATGCTTCGATAGTTCTCCTGTAGAGTTCATGCTTAAAAATAATTCTATCATTTTTTACAATTATTATTTTTAATGCAAAGCAATTATCCATTCCATCGTCCCATGAAGACTTAAGTTTGGCGAACCGATTTATCTCAAGGCCTTCCGGAATCACTGAACATATTTGCCACGCATGCTTTGTTCCTTCTTCCTGCTGATCGTACACCGACAGGATAGAATCTTTAATATTTTCTGGTACACCAGGGCTATAGCTCGCAAGAATTTCATTCACGTAAAATGGATTTCCTCCTGAAATGGCAAATACATCTTCTCCATTATAACCCCTATCTATTGCCATATTGGTAACAGCTTCCCGTGAAAGAGGTGTGAGATGCAGGCGCTCGAAATTGTCTGCAGGAAGTTGCCCCAAAACATTTCGAACAGCAGGATAAAAAGTAGTTTCATCATCGCGGTACGTAAGAATAAAAAGACACGATAATTGCGAAATGCGCTTTGCAAAAAATTTTATAAAATCGAGAGTAGCTTCATCGGCCCAATGAATATCTTCAAATACAATAATTGTTTTTTGATTTTGATTAACCAGTTCATGAAAGAATGCAGTAAACAATTCAGCACGCTTTTCAAGTGTATGGCTTTTTGGCCAGAGTTCACTGTTTACCTGCCATATAATATCAAAAAGTGGCGCAAGCGGACGGGGCGTAAATAATGCATCGCATGCACCTTGGTAAATAGCACAATCATCTTTATGTTCTTTACAGAAAGCTCTCACTAAAGAAGTTTTTCCAATACCTGCTTCGCCGCTTACAAAAACACAATGCCCTTCACCTGCTGCAATGTTTTTGAATTGGGTTTGCAGTATTTCTAAAAAACCATCTCGTTCTATCAGCTCCATGTTGCAATTTATAAATTAGGAATAAAAGTTTCATAAAATAGGGAAAACCTCTTAAACGCTAAA
>CBIGQT010000387.1:0-3776 GCA_966191655.1 uncultured Ginsengibacter sp. | reverse complement strand
ACAGGCATATCTTCCGGCGGATCATCAATATCTTTCATGGCGGCACCAATTTGAATTTTAATTTGCTCCGCAGTACGTTCGCCAATGAGAAGACTATGATACCTGCGTATAGTATCAATAATATCTGATGTGAATTCGTCTCCTGCTATACGAATTGACTGGTCGCAAATAATGCCTGCCAGGGCAACAACGGTTATGCCGGTAGTGCCTCCGCCGATATCAACAATCATATTACCTACCGGTTCCTGTACATCAATTCCCATTCCCAATGCAGCAGCCAGTGGTTCGTGAACAAGGTATACTTCTTTGGCTCCTGCCTGCCCGGCACTATCTCTCACGGCACGCTTCTCCACTTCGGTAATGCTGCTGGGTATACAGATCATCATACGCCATGCTGGGGCAAACAAAGATCTTTTAGGAACAATTTTTTTTATCATTTCCCTCATCATCAGTTCTGCCGCATTAAAATCTGCGATTACGCCATCCTTTAACGGTCGGATGGTACGAATACTCTCATGAGTTTTCTCATGCATCATTAATGCCTTTTTACCAACGCCCAATACAATTTTGGGATTGTTGCGGTCTAAAGCGATAATAGATGGTTCATTTACAACAACCTCGTCGTTATAAATTATCAGTGTATTTGCGGTGCCAAGGTCAATGGCTATTTCCTGTGTGAAGAAATTAAAGAAGCTCATACGTTAAAAGAATTCAAAAAACGTGCTATTCATGCGAAGGTGTAGGAATTTGTATGATTAACAAGAAAAAAGATTAAGATTTATGACTTTGGATTATAGCCCGAAGGCAAAATCGCTAAGGCAGCATCATAAACTTTTATACTTTTAAAGAATGGCGGGTACCCGCAAATATTTTTCTGGATACTGTTGCATATTATTTCGCCATTAATAATCGGAGGTTTAATTTATGCCGCTCACATAGGCGGCTTTTTTGCAGGAATGTTATTGGTGAAAAAGTTTATCCCGAAACAAAGACTATAATTTCTGCCTTTCATCGCAGCATTTCCTCCGAACGGTTTTTTTACCGCTCACACAAGAAAAATTTCATTTCATCTATATCTTTCTTTACAGGGTCAATAATATAAATATTTTTGTGCCCTTTTAAAACCGTCCTCCCAAAACTCATAATTTATGAAATATATAATTACCATAATACTAGTCACTTTTTTTGCAGCATCTTCATTTGCGCAAAATCCCGCACAGGTATCGGGAAAGATAACAGGAGATAATGATAAGCCACTTTCGGAAGCAACAATTACCTTGTTAAAAGCAAAAGATTCTTCCTTATTTAAAAGTGCTTTAACCAATAGCAACGGAGTTTTTAAAATACTATCTGTAAAACCCGGCAGTTATTTTATTACGGTGACCTCTGTTGGATATACAAAAAAATCTTCTGCAACTTTTACCATCGCAGAGGGGCAGGATTATGCTGCTACACCAATGGCGTTGCTACACAGCGCGACTTCGCTGGAAGCTGTTACTATACATGATAAAAAACCTATGATAGAAGTAAAGGCTGATAAAACAGTGTTTAATGTGGAAAACAGCATTAATGCTACCGGAAGTAATGCGTTTGAGCTTTTACAAAAATCACCCGGCGTTTTAACCGATAAAGATGATAACATTTCCCTGATGGGAAAGAACGGCGTTAAAATTTATATTGATGGCAAACCGACGCAAATGGCGGGTGCAGACCTGGCTGCCTATCTGCGTTCTATTAATTCAGCAGATATAGAATCAATAGAATTGATCACCAATCCCTCGGCAAAATATGATGCGGCGGGCAATGCTGGTATTATTAACATCAGGCTAAAAAAGAATAAGAATTACGGAGCCAACGGTAATGTTGCAAGCGGAATAGCATTCGGGCATACTCCAAAATATAATAATTCATTAAGCTTAAACTACCGGAATAAAAAGATAAATCTGTTTAGTAATTACAGCAATAATTTTGGCGATTACAGAAACCTGTTCGATTTGTACAGGGTTCAAAATGATACCACGTACGACCAGCACAGTGTTAATTTGAACCACAATGTAAGTAATAACGTAAAAGCTGGCATTGATTATTCTATTAATTCTAAAAACATTATCGGGGTAATGGTGACTGCCAATTTTAATAGTAGCGATAACAGCAACAATAGCAACACGGTTATTAGCCCCAACAACACAGGCATACCCAACAGGATTTTACACGCAAGCAGCGACGCGTCAGGCACCCGGAATAATATTGACTATAATATCAATTACCACTTTGCAGACACTTCCGGAAGAACACTGGACGTAGACGCCGACATGGTAAACTACCGGCGCAGGGGAAGTAACTATCAGCCTAATTACTACACGGACCCAATTACAGGCGATTTGCTGGAGGAAAATATTTACAGTAGTAATACTCCCACTGATATTGATATTTATACGGCAAAGATTGATTATGAGCAGCCTTTTTATAAAGGAAAATTAGGCTTTGGCGGCAAACTAACTGATGTGAAAACCAAAAACACTTACGATTTTTATAATGTATATGGTGGCACTCCAATAAAAGATATGAACCTTAGTAATGAATTTAACTACGATGAAAATGTAAAAGCTTTATACATAAATTATAACCGTGCATTTAGCAAAAAAACCACGATCCAGGCGGGTGTACGCATGGAAAATACTTCAAGTGAAGGAGATTTAATAAGTGCGGTTCCACAACCCGATGATACTGTAAAGCGTAATTACACAGACTTTTTTCCGAGCGGCGCCATCACCTATGTACTTAACCAAAAAAACACCCTTAACTTAAGTTACAGCCGGCGTATAGACCGCCCCAATTACCAGGATTTAAATCCTTTTGAAGATAAGCTGGATGAATTAACGTACAGGAAAGGAAATGCTTTTTTAAACCCTCAGTATACCAACAGCTTTAAGCTTTCGCATACTTTTTTGTATAAGTATGTTACTTCTTTAAGTTATAGCCACATCAAAGATTATTTTGCGCAGATTATAGATACAGTAGAAAACAAAACTTACATTACTCAAAAAAACCTGGCGCAACAGGATATATTCAGCCTTAACTTTAGCGCACCGGTAACTATCACCAAATGGTGGACTTCTTTTGCAACACTTAATGCGTATCATTCTGCCTACAAAGCCGATTTTGGCGATGGCAAAATAATAAATGAAAATGTAGATGCTTTCTCGCTTTACCTGCAACAATCTTTCTCCATAAAGAAAGGGCCTACTTTTGAGCTGACAGGGTTTTACAATTCACCTTCTGTTTGGGGAGGAACTTTCAAAAGCAGCGCTATAGGTTCTGTCGACGTAGGGGTGCAGCAAAAATTATTTAAAGGAGCCGGAACCATAAAAGCAAGTTTTACGGATGTCTTTAATACGTTGCATTGGAAGGGTGTAAGCGATTACGGAGGAAGCCATCTTGTAGCAAGTGGAAATTTTGAAAGCCAGCAATTAAAAATAAACTTTTCATTCAGGTTTGGTAACAGCCAGGTAAAAGCAGCAAGGCAAAGAAAAGCAGCCGCAGATGAAGAGAACAAGAGATTGAATAGTTCCGGCGGAATTGGTCAATAAGTAAGAGAGAATGTGGCACATTATTTTATAAAAGAATTAATGTGCCGGCGGTGTTTTATGTATGTCTTGTTGTAAAAATCGTTAATCGTCAGCGAATTTCAAAACGATGGAAATAACAGCTTTGGATGTTAACCCTCTTTAGAGGAAACTTACCTGTCCGATTTCCCCAAATTTAAATTAACCTTC
>CBIGQT010000386.1:0-3780 GCA_966191655.1 uncultured Ginsengibacter sp. | reverse complement strand
ACCGCAATAATCCGGTCGTTTCTCACTTTCGTACCATTTTTCTCTGTCTGTTCGGCTTCAATAACACCAATTGGCCTACATTCAATTAATACACCGGGAAATGAAATTTCATCCATCAAGATGATGATATCCAGCGGATCTCCATCTTCCGCTCTGGTGTGAGGTGCAAAACCAAAGTGAGCTGGAAAAACAAGACCCTGAGGTAGCACCTTGCTTAATTTAAAAAGGCCACTTTTTTTTTCGTAGCTATACTTGTTACCACAATTTTTTGGAGTCTCTATTATAACATTCAGAATATTACTACCTGGCAACAAGGGATCTGGTAAACGCATAATTATTTAAAAACAAATTGCATACCTATTCTGTAAAATTTCAATCTTTTATTCTTTCACTCTATAACTTATAAGAATTTAATCACGTATGCTGGTTGATTTTAGAGATTAGTTTAATTCTATGAATGGAAAATATCGCCAGGGACTTTTATATGCCGCGATATAAAATAAACAACTAAAAACGATTTGATGTTTATCATTTCTTCAAAATTGGAAATAGAAATATCAAGCTTTAAATTTCCGGAGTTTATTTAACTGAGTCGTATAATTCACCATTGTATTAGAAGTCACTTTTCTGTGCAGGCATTGTAGCTATGGCAAAAAATCATTAGATCTCTTTCCACTTTAAAATTCTATAAAAAAATAACCTTTTTATATATAATCATTACGGGAAAAGCAAATCCTTTTGACTGTGCTCTCAGAAGTCATTTTAAAGTTTTTTCAATGAAATGTTCGCTCCAGATTATTAAGTTATTTAATGATGTTACATTTTAGTTTTTACCAGACTTCTAACTTTTTTTTTGCGGTTATAAATATAAAAATTTATCTGAAATTTCTCGCTCCCGGAAAAACTTTTTCATCCCCGATTTCTCCTACCTGCGATTTTTTATTTTGAGCATGCGCAGGAATTGATTTTTCATCAGGGCGAGCCAAGGTCAATACCGGTACCTCTTCATTATGTGAAGGCGTAAGGTTGCGTAATAATTTTGAGAAATCATAACACCGTTTCATTATAACATGAATGACCTCGCCTTCAATTTGCAACTTACCTTCTACCATAATAAGTTTCGATTGCAGGATTTCCTTTCTGAATGTTTCAAAGAGGTTCTCGAAGATTACGAGGTTTGCAAATCCTGTTTCGTCTTCAATTGTCATAAAACAAATGCCACCTGCAGTTCCTGGCCGTTGCCTTACCAGCACAAGACCGGAAACCTTTACCTGATCTCCATCTTTACCTGTGCTTAATTTTTTTGTAGGGAGAATATGAAGTTGATCCAGCTTCTCCCTTATAAAACTCACCGGGTGTGCTTTTAGTGAAAGGGAGGTTGCCGCATAATCTTGTACTACATGCTCGGATGTGGTCATAACGGGGAGGGTTATACGCTCGCCTTTTGCATCTGCAGGCTGTTGTCCTGTAAACATTGCATAGGGTGTGTCTTTCGTTGACACTTCCCACAATGCCTGTCTTCTGTCAATACCAATTGACCTGAATGCATCTGCATCTGCCAGCTTTTCCAGTGTTGTTTCTGATAAGCCTATATCACGCAGTTCATTGACGTTACTATATTTTTCTTTTCTGGTTAGGAGAAGTATGTTCATATCATCTTCCCGTAATCCTTTTACCTGCCTGAAGCCAAGACGTAATGCACAATATTTACCGGATAATTCTTCCAACTTATTATCCCATGTGGAATAATTAATATCTACCGGCCTTACCTCTACTCCATGTTTCCTGGCATCACCAATAATTTGTGCAGGCTGATAAAACCCCATCGGCTGGCTGTTTAGCAAACCACACGCAAATACATCAGGATAATAGCATTTCAGCCATGATGAGACATATACCAATAATGCAAAGCTGGCTGCATGGCTTTCAGGGAACCCGTAACTACCAAAGCCTTCCAATTGCCTGAAAACACGTTGCGCATATTCCAGCGTGTATCCATTTTGCATCATTCCAGTAATGAGTTTTTCTTCAAACTTTGTAAGTAATCCTTTTGCTTTAAATGTTGCCATGCTTCTTCTTAATTCATCAGCTTCAGAAGGTGTAAATCCTGCTGCAACAATAGCAATCTTCATAGCCTGCTCCTGGAACAAAGGCACACCTAACGTTCTTCCTAAAATATCTTCCAGTTCTTTTGACGGATACTCCACCGGTTCTTCGCCGTTGCGGCGACGTAAATAAGGATGCACCATATCGCCCTGGATAGGACCGGGCCTTACAATAGCTACTTCAATTACCAAATCATAAAAGGTACGCGGCTTCAACCGTGGGAGCATGCTTTGCTGTGCCCGGCTTTCTATCTGGAAAACACCAATTGTATCTGCATGGCAGATCATGTCGTATACAGCAGAATCATCCTGCGGAATGTTGGCAAGTGTAAGATCAAGATTATAATTTTCTTTAGCAAGATCAAAGCACTTACGGATACACGTTAGCATGCCCAACGCCAATACATCTATTTTCATAAAGCCAAGTGCATCTATATCATCTTTATTCCATTCAATACAGGTTCGGTCAACCATTCGTGCATTTAATATCGGGCACAGGTCAGATAGTTTTCCTTTGGTAATTACAAAGCCTCCCGTATGTTGTCCAAGCTGTCGCGGAAAACCCATAAACTCCCTGGTAAGCTGTAGTACTTTTTTAAGGTGTTTATCTTCAGGGCTGAAGCCTTGCTCAGTCAGCCTTTTTCCTTCAAACCATTCGTCGGTAAATTCCCATACAGATGCAGACAAACGATTGATAGTGTCAACCGATAATCCCATAACTTTTCCTACATCTCTTATAGCTCCCTTCTGATGTTGCTGCGTAACTGTGGCAACAATAGCTGCCCGTTCTCTTCCATACTTTTGAAATACATATTGTATCACTTCTTCCCGCCGCTCATGCTCAAAGTCTACATCAATATCAGGTGGCTCATTCCGTGCCGAAGAAATAAAACGCTCAAACAACAGATCAAATTTAGTAGGGTCTACTGATGTAATACCAAGGCAATAACACACCGTTGAGTTTGCAGCTGATCCACGTCCCTGGCAAAGTATTTTCTGTTCTCTTGCAAAGCGAACAATATCATATACTGTTAGAAAGTAAGAAGCATAATTCATTTGTGCTATAAAAGATAACTCGTGATTAATTGTTGCAATTGTCTTTTCAGGCAACGGTTCTCCAAACCGTTCGTTAGCACCTTTCCATGCGAGATAAGTTAATTCTTCCTGTGGCGTGCGACCATCCGTAGTAATTTCCTGCGGGTATTCATATTGCAACTCATCTAAAGAAAAAAGGCAGGCTTCTGTAATTTCCTGTGTTCTTTTTATAGCATCGGGATATTGCCTGAATAAACGAAGCATTTCATCTTCTGATTTAAGGTACCTTTCTGCATTAGGATGCAAACGGTAACCTGCATTATTGATCGTACATTTTTCACGAATGCAGGTTACAACATCCTGTAAGAGCCTTCTGCCTGGTTCATGATAATATATATCGTTGGTAGCAACAAGGGGTATGTTTAATTGAAAGGACAATTGATTAAGCTGGTATAAATATTTACTATCATCTCCCTGGTACCTGCGTGAAGCTGCTATAGAAAGTTTAGTGTTAAATGCATTTCTATATTCCTGAAGTGTCTCTTTAAATGACGATTCAAATTCAAATACATTATTTAATTCCACAGGCGGAATTATCACAAAGTGTATATTTTTGGAGCAGGCATATACATCAGCTTTA
>CBIGQT010000385.1:0-3788 GCA_966191655.1 uncultured Ginsengibacter sp. | reverse complement strand
TTCTTCTTCTTTCTCTTTTTTCTCATTATCCTCAAATGGTTCCGTAGATTCAACAGCGGTGTTATGGGTAAACCAGGCAGCAAATGGCGCAAATGCTAACCAGGCAGTACGGCCGGGCGTTTTAAGAGCTTTTAGTGCAACAGACATAACAAAAGAATTGTGGAATTCTGAAGAACTTTCGATTGATGATCCCGGAAATTATGCAAAATTCAATTGCCCGACTGTAAGCAATGGAAAGGTGTATCTGGCCACTTTTTCTAATAAATTAATGGTATATGGGTTAAGAAATGATTTGGCAGATACCTGCAATTCATTAAATATTGCATTAAATAAACCTGCCTTTGCATCTACTGTTGGATCAGGCTTACCTGCTTTAGCATTTGATGGGAGTTTGTGCACAAGATGGGGAAGCTTTGCTAATAGCCCTCAATGGATTTATGTTGATCTTGGCGCCAGATATGATTTGTGTGAAGCTGTTTTAAGATGGGAAGTCGCCTTAGGAAAAGATTTTCAAATACAGGTTTCAGAAGATGCTGTTAACTGGACAACAATTAAATCAATAACGGGAAATACGAACTTTGAAAATTATTTGCCGGTACAGGGAAGTGGCCGGTATGTAAGAATGTACGGAACCGCAAGAGGAACAATATATGGTTATTCATTATGGGAATTTGAAGTATATGGAAAACTAAGCAGCAATCAGATTAACGGTTCGGGTGCAATCTGCCCCGGAGGAAGTACGGTTTTCAAAATAAATTTAGCCGGAACTACTTACCAATGGCAATTAGACACAGGCAGCGGCTTTGCAGACATAGCTGATAATGGTAACTACAGCGGAACAAATACTTCTACTCTTCAGTTGAGTAATATGGCTTCAACATGTCGTGATTATGAATTTCGTTGTGTAGTAGACGGTGCAAGTTGTAATTCGGTTAAGCTTACATTTACAGATACATGGACCGGCGCAGTAAATACTTCGTGGGAAAATCCCGGCAATTGGAGCTGCGGTCAAGTACCTGACGCCAATACTGATGTAATCATAAATGGCGGAACAGTAATTGTAAATTCAAATCCCGAGATAAGAAGTTTAGAACTTAACCCAACCGCTAACTTTACAGTTAATACTGATTCTAAATTTACCATTAATCATTAGATGAGTATATCTATACTTTAAATAAATGCAGGAACCCGCCGGTAAAGCGGGTTCTGTTTAAATTTACTTAACAAAAAAATTATTTTTTAGCCGTTGCTGCTGTTAGCTTTTCAGCTTTCTTTACAAGAGAAATAAATTCAATTCTGTAACCTTCTGCATCTTTGCCAAGTGATGAATTTGCCATACGGATAACCTGCCCATAATTACTATTGCCTTTGTATTTACTATTACGCAACAACATCGCAAAACACGCTACGGAAGTGGCAAACCTGAAATTATCTGATGCATTGTTTATATCGGTCTTCTTATCAATTACAGAATGAACGATAAGTTCACTGTTATCGTTGCCAGGAGATTTATACCGGAATTTTACAGTAAGCATTTCATCATTAAATGACGAAGTAGTTTTTGAATTATTATTCTGATATTTTAAAGGATCAACATCTTTTAAAAATTCAGATGTAACTCCTGCCGGTATGATTTCATATAATGCTGTTACCGTATGGCCACTTCCTAATTCACCGGCATCTTTTTTATCATCATTGAAATCTTCTTTATTTAAGAGGCGATCTTCATAACCAATTAACCGGTAGCCCGCAACCTTTTTCGGATTAAATTCTATCTGGAGTTTTACATCTTTTGCAATTGTAAAAAGTGTGCCGCCAAATTCGTTTACCAAAACTTTCCTTGCTTCGTTTATACCATCTATGTAAGCATAGTTACCGTTGCCTTTATCCGCAAGCTGCTCCATCTTGCTGTCTTTATAATTCCCCATTCCATAGCCAAGCACAGAAAGATAAATTCCTTTATTACGTTCTCTTTCTATCAACCTTACCATATCATCATCGCTGCTTGCACCAACGTTAAAATCCCCATCAGTACAAAGTATGATTCGGTTATTTCCTTCTTCCATAAAATTTTGCTGAGCTATTTTATAGGCAAGTTCAATACCGGCGCCGCCCGCAGTAGAGCCGCCTGCTTCCAATGCATCGATAGCATTTTTAATTTTTATTTTATTATCACCACTTGTTGAAGGCAATACCATTCCGGCATTCCCGGCATAAACAACAATTGAGATATGATCCTTTTCACGAAGCTGGTCTGTAAGCATTTTCAGGGATGCTTTTACTAACGGTAATTTATTTTCACTAAACATAGAACCTGATACATCAATTAAAAAAACAAGATTGGATGCCGGTAAATTTTCTACAGGAATATTTTTTCCCTGCAATCCTATCAGCACAAGCTTATTTTCTTTGTTCCATGGACAATCGCTTATTTCGGTATTGATGGAAAAAGGATTTTTTCCGGTTGGCTGCGGATATTGATATTTAAAATAATTAATCATTTCTTCGGTACGCACTGCTCCGGCTGGTGGCAGTTGATTATCATTTAAATAACGACGCACATTGCTGTATGATGCTGCATCTACATCAATAGAAAAAGTTGACAACGGATCATCAGTTACTTTATGAAAACCATTTTCTGAAATGTTACTGTATTCTTCCGTGTTATATTCATCATCCTTAAAATAAGCGGATCGCATTTTACTTACCGGAGATTGGTTTGTGTAATACGAATCACTTATAGCTCCGGTTAATGTCTTAGATTTATCCGATCCATAGCCGGTTACTACAACTTCCTGTAATGCAGAAGAACGTACTTTCATGATTACATTAATAACTTCTTTTTTATCAATTTTTATTTTTTGAGTAATGTAACCAACTGCTGCGAATACAAGATATTCTTGCGTGTCACTAACAGTTATTTTATAATTGCCCTTTGCATCCGCGTTTGTTGAAATTTTTCCTGCCTGTATAGAGGCCGCAAGGGCTTTCCCGTTTTCATCTTTTACATTTCCGGTGATAGTAATTTCCTTGTTACGGAACGCCGTTATAACAATGAAAAATGAAAAGAGGAGCACAATAATTTTTTTCATAAACTTATTTTTAGATGAATGCAATGCAACTATTTTATTTGAAAATTGCTTTGCGAAATGATTTTTATACAGGATGCAGTTTTTTTAAGAATTACATAAGACGTTGAAAAAATTATTTGAATAACTTTATTGTATTGACATTTATAAAAAAAATATTATCAGCAGAAAGTGACCAGGCGCTTGTGCAACAATACAAGGCGAATAATAATATAGATACACTTGGAGAATTGTATAACCGTTATATGGAACTGGTTTATGGAGTTTGTCTTAAATATATGAAGGAACCGGAAGACGCCAAAGATTGTGTAATTAATATTTTTGAAGAGCTTATTAACAAACTCAAAAAGTATGAGGTAACCAATTTTAAAGGCTGGTTATATCAATTGGCAAAAAATCATTGCCTGATGAGATTACGCGGCACAAAAGGAAATCCACTTATTATAGAAATGGATGTTATGCATTTGCAGGAAATTGATCATCATGATAATGGAATGGAAAAAGAAGAGCAACTTACTACCATGGAATATTGCATCGAACAGTTACCGCAAGAGCAAAAGCAGGCAGTAAAATTATTTTATTTGGAAGAAAAATGTTATAAAGAAATAGCTGCAGCAACTAATAATGACATTAATAAAGTAAGAAGCTTTATACAAAACGGGAAACGAAATTTAAAAATATGTATGGAAAAAAAGGCTT
>CBIGQT010000384.1:0-3797 GCA_966191655.1 uncultured Ginsengibacter sp. | reverse complement strand
GCTTCCCACTCGTGTGCAATAAGCTTTTGTAATGCCAAATACATCTTTAATTTTTTGTGGCGCAATGCCAAGACCGCTGCCTACTCCTGCAGTAATTGTATTGGAAGAAGTAACATAAGGGAATGTGCCAAAGTCAATATCGAGCATGCTTCCCTGGGCCCCTTCTGCAAGAATTTTTTTACCTTTTTGAATAGCATCGTTTATAAAATATTCCCCATTTACAATTTGTAATTGTTTTAAGAATTCAAGCGCTTCAAAAAATTCTTCTTCCCAGTTGGAAATATCTTCATTAAAAGAAAAATTATCCAAAAGTTTTTGATGTTTTAAGCGCAGCTTAATGTATTGCGAAATAAAATTTTTATCCATAAGATCTCCTACTCTCAAACCATTTCGCCCTGTCTTATCCATATACGAAGGACTGATACCTTTAAGTGTAGAACCTATTTTATCATTCCCCTTTGCCAGTTCACTGGCTTTGTCAAGCGCCCGGTGCGATGGCAATATCAAATGCGTTCTCTCACTTATATAAAGATTTTTTTTACATTTAATTCCCATTGCTTCAACGGCATCACATTCCTTTTTTAGCGTCATTGCATCGAGCACCACACCGTTGCCTATTAAATTAATTTTATTATCATGAAATATACCGGAAGGTATTTGATGAAGTACAATTTTATTGCCATCAACATAAAGTGTATGCCCTGCATTAGGACCTCCCTGGAACCTGGCAATTACATCATAGCCGGGAGCAAAATAATCTACAATTTTACCTTTTCCTTCATCACCCCATTGCAAGCCAAGAATTACATCAACCATCTCAAATTTATTTTTTTAAATGAAGTGCATAAAATTGTATCAATAATCATTCGGGTAAAAATAAAATGAATTAAATAAAATGGAGATTATAATTTCAGTTTTTTTTAAATAAGTGGAAAAGAAATAAGGATGGAAGTTTTGAGAAGAAATTTAAAAGCAAATGTGTTTAAAAAAATATTATGCAACCTTCAACATGCTAAGCTTGCTAATTTTAAATTTGTGTTGGGCATAGTCTATAGTGAGAGTAAACGTTTTTACTTTTTGAGATGGCAATTCATACATTGCATCCGTTAAAATGCTTTCGCATATGCTTCTTAAGCCGCGGGCACCTAATTTATACTCCATAGCCTTATCAACCATAAAGTCGTACACTTCGTTTTCAATTACCAATTCTATTCCTTCCAGCTCAAATAATTTTCTATATTGTTTGATAAGAGAATTTTTTGGATCGGTTAAAATACTTCTTAAGGTAATTTTATCAAGGGGGGTTAAATAAGTTACTACTGGTAGCCTTCCCAACAACTCCGGTATAAGTCCAAATGATTTCAAATCCTGGGCGTTTACAAACTGTAATAAATTTTTTCTTTGAAAATCCTGCAGATCTTTATTTACATTAAACCCAATTGCATTGGTATTAATTCTTCTGGCAATAAGGCGGTCAACTCCATCGAAGGCCCCGCCGCAAATAAATAGAATATTGCTTGTGTTTAATTTTATTAATTTTTGCTCCGGGTGCTTGCGACCTCCTTGTGGCGGAACGAGGACTTCGGTTCCTTCAAGAAGTTTAAGCAACCCTTGCTGAACCCCTTCACCACTTACGTCACGCGTGATGCTTGGGTTATCACTTTTACGTGCAATTTTATCTATTTCGTCAATGTAAACAATTCCTTTCTGTGCGGCATTCACATCAAAATTACACACCTGCAATAACCGACTTAAAATACTTTCAACATCCTCACCAACATAACCTGCTTCGGTAAAAACAGTTGCATCAACAATAGCAAATGGAACATTGAGAACACGGGCAATCGTTTTTGCAAGTAGCGTTTTACCGGTACCTGTTTCGCCCACCATTATAATATTACTTTTTTCTATTTCAACATCACTATCTATCTTTTGATTGAGCCTTTTATAATGGTTATATACTGCAACTGCCAATACTTTTTTGGCATCATCCTGTCCAATCACATATTCATCAAGAAACTTTTTAAGCTCAATTGGTTTTTTTACTGAAAGCTTATAGCCCGATGACTGGCTATTTTTTTCCGGCATTGGAAAAATTTCCTGTGTGATAATTTCCTGGGCATGTTCTACACAGTTTTCACAAATATGGCCCTCCTGCCCCGCAATCAGAATCTTAACTTCATCTCGGCTTCTTCCGCAAAATGAACAATGTAGTGTTTGTTGTTTGGCCATTTGGGCTAATTGTTTATAAGAATTTTATATTGACCTTGTTATAAATTACGGTCTTTAATTGTCTTTTCCAAGTTTCCTTAAAAAATTAACTAACTAAATGACAATCAAATAACGCAGAATGTTGCTTTATAGTTTGCTTATAATCCCATCAACTATACCATACTTTTTACTTTCAGCAGCGTCCATCCAATAATCTCTGTCAAAATCTTCCATCACTTTATCGTAGGTCTGGCCACAATTTTCAGCAAGAATCTTAGCGCCAAGTTGTTTTGCTTTCTGCATTTGCACAGCAATAATTTCAAGGTCAGCGCTGGTTCCCTGTCCACCTCCACTTGGTTGGTGAATCATTACTTCACCGTGAGGGAAAATAAATCGCTTTCCCTTTTCGCCACCGCTTAATAAAATGCTGCCCATGCTGGCGGCCATTCCCATACACACAGTACTTACAGGTGATTTAATCATTTTCATAGTATCATAAATAACCATGCCGCTCGTAATAACGCCACCCGGGCTATTAATGTAAAATGTAATTTCTTTTCCGGAATCTACCGCGTCAAGATATAACAGCCTGTTGGTAATATCCCTGGCGCTTTTATCGTCAACCGCACCCCAAAGAAAAATCTTTCTTTGTTCTATGAACTTTTTATCAAACATCATTCCTCCCATCATTTTTTCCATAGGGTTTTCAGGCAAAGATTTTTCCGGCTCTTCTTCTTCTTCAAGACGTGTTAAATTTCTTTTATACAGATTCATTGATTATTGTATTTTTTGTGGTTATCTATTTTTTTGTCTTTTTTGAATTAGTCAGTAAAACTTCATCTATCAGGCCATAATTTTTGGCCTCCTCGGCGGTCATCCAAAAATCTCTGTTGCTATCCTTAGTTACCTTTTCAATTGTTTGCCCCGTGTGAATACTTAGTATTTCATATAATTCATATTTCACTTTTCTAACCTCATTTACACTAATCTCAACATCCGATGCTTGTCCTGCTGCTCCGCCACTTGGCTGATGCATCATTATTCTTGAATGCTTTAGAGCGCTTCTTTTACCAGCGGCTCCTGCTGCCATTAATACCGCTGCCATACTTGCCGCTATGCCTGTACAAATTGTGGCAATATCGGGTGTTACAAATTGCATAGTATCGTACAATCCCAAACCCGCATATACCGCTCCACCCGGGGAATTGATGTAAAGTTGAATATCTCTTGTTCTGTCTGTACTTTCTAAAAATAATAATTGGGCTGTAATAATGTTAGCTACCTCATCATTTACGGGATATCCCAAAAATATAATTCTATCCATCATGAGGCGGCTATAAACATCCATGACGACCACATTCATAGGCCGCTCTTCAATAATATTCGGAGTAAGATTCGTGATGTTATGATTTATATAACCATGCAATGTATTACTACTAATGCCTTTATGCTTAACAGCATATTTTTCAAATTCTTTTCCAGTATTCATAAATTAAGTTTAGTAAAAAAGCAATTTTACAGACATGAAGTTCCCAAATATTATGAAAAAAAAAAAAAAAGACAATATGGCAAAAGAGCCTTAACAA
>CBIGQT010000383.1:0-3798 GCA_966191655.1 uncultured Ginsengibacter sp. | reverse complement strand
CGATGAAAAGAATCGGGGTGTTGCCAGGCACCCATGAATATGGTCATTTCAGCAACGAAGCCACTCAGCCCCGGCAACCCTAATGAGCACAATCCTACTATAAATAAAACAGTCATAATAAATGGCATCACCTTCAATAGTCCACCCATTTCATTTATTTGTCTCGTGTGTGTTCGTTCATAGATCATTCCGATCGCCACAAAAAAAAGTGCCGTCATAACACCATGACTGATCATTTGGATAACAGCACCCGTTAATGCAGTTTTTGTCAGCATCCCAATTCCTAATAAAACAAACCCAACATGACTAACGGACGAGTAAGCATTCATGTATTTCAAATCCTTTTGCATCATCGTAGCAAAGGCTCCGTATAAAATAGCAATGGTAGAAAGTACGATAATAATATTGGCATATTCCCTGGCGCCTTCCGGCATAACGTAAGCGGCTACACGCAAACATCCATAGCCTCCCAGTTTCATGGAAATACCCGCCAAAAACATTGACCCCGCCGTGGGGGCAGAAGAATGCCCATCAGGCACCCATGTATGAAACGGGAACAATGCAGTGAACACACCAAAACCAATAAACAATAAAGGGAAACAAATTTTTTGTATATAAACCGGAATATCTGTATGAGAGAGCTTTATTAAGTCAAAAGTTCTTTCTGAATTACTAAAATATAATCCGAGTAAACCCACCAACACCAATGCAGAGCCACCCATTAGCATTAACGCAAGTTTATTGGCGCTGTATTCCTTTTTGCCACTTCCCCAAATACCAATTAATAAATACTTTGGGATAACAGCAATCTCCAAAAAGAAAAACAGGATGAAAAGATCTAACGAAATAAAAAATCCATAAGCGCCGAAACTTAAAAGAATTAACAGGAAATAAAATTCCTTTGTCATTTTTTCTATATTCCACGAAACCAGTACTCCCGCTATTACAACAAAAGCGGTTAACAGAATCATTGCCACAGAAATACCATCAACACCTACATGAAAGCTAATATGCCATGACGGAAACCAATCATACATTTGTTGAAATAAAAACTGGTCAGTATTACCTGATGCAACTTCATTTCTGTAAGCAAATAATAATATAAAAGCCAACACAAACTGAACTGCAGCGCCGGTTAAAGCCATCCATTTTACCTGTTGCTTGCGGCGCATGAATAATATAGCAACCGCGGTAATTAAGGGAACCCATATCAGCCACGTTAAATTCATTCTTTTTACTCTTAAATTATTTTTATTTCCACCAATAAATAAACAACACGGCCATTGCTATTGCAGCCATCAAAAACAAGGCAGCATATTGTTGTACTTTACCGGATTGTATTCCTTTTATTTTTTTTGAAATGAATTGCGTGGTATTGCCTGTTGCATTCATTAACCCATCTACCACATTTTTATCGAACCAGGCTGCAGGCTTAGCGATTAAACTGAATATTATTTTTTTTGTAACGAACAAATAGAGTTCATCAAAATAAAATTTATTCCATGCTGCTTTGTATAAACCATTTATAGATGCAGCAATTTTATCGGGCTTGTCATTTTGTTTTTTATACAACCACATTGCTATAAAAATTCCGATCAACCCAAACACAACTGGAGTAATAGAAAATTGCCAATGAAATTCACCTGCCAAAGCTTTTCCATCAGAGCTAATGAAATTTCCGAAGGGAATAAACCCAGCGGCTGCAGAACCAATGGCTAATAGAATTAAAGGTAGCATCATTGCGAATCCGCCTTCTCCATGAGCATGCGCCTCACCCCCCGCCCTCTCCTTCAGAGAGTGAGCCTTACTCCAGAAAATATTGAAGTATAAACGGAACATATAAAAAGCTGTAAGCCCCGAGGTGAACAATCCAACCCAATAAATAATCATATTATTTTGATATGCAGCTAATAATATTTCTTCTTTGCTAAAAAAACCTGCAAATGGCGGTATGCCTGCAATTGCGAGACACGCTATTAAAAAAGTAATATGCGTAACGGGTAAATATTTTCTTAAACCTCCCATGTCTTTCATTTCGTTACCATGAATAAAATGAATAACAGAACCTGCACCCAAAAACAACAATGCTTTAAACATGGCATGTGTAAACAAATGAAACATCGAAGCCGTATAACCCAATCCATTTTCGCCGCCATATTTTGAGACGCCCAATGCAAACATCATGTAACCTATTTGTGATATGGTTGAAAATGCCAGCACTCTTTTTATATCCGTTTGTGTGCACGCAATTATTGCAGCAAGCAGTGCGGAGATAGCACCAACATAAGCTACTAACTGTAAAGCCATAGACGCAGACAACGCAAAGACAGGAAATAATCTCGCTATTAAAAAAACACCGGCCACCACCATTGTTGCGGCATGTATTAATGCAGATACAGGAGTAGGGCCTTCCATCGCATCAGGCAACCATATCTGTAACGGAAACATGGCACTCTTACCTGCAGCGCCAACGAAAACCAGTACCATTGCCCATGTTAAAGCAGAGACGCCCATGAAAGAGGAAGATAATGCATCAGTTAATTCTGCCGATCCGGGTGATGTTAATCTCTCTATAAGTGTATTAAAATCTAAAGTACCGGAATAAAATGAAAGCATTAAAATGCCGATTAAAAAACCTAAATCAGCAAAACGTGTTACAATAAATGCTTTCTTGCAAGCAGCAACGGCGCTGGGTTTATCATAATAAAAACCAATTAATAAAAAAGAAGAAACACCAACCAGTTCCCAGAAAAAATATATCTGGAAAATATTGCAAGATATAACCAACGCCAGCATAGAGAAAGTAAACAATCCTAAAAAGGAATAGTAAGTAGCAAAACGTTCTTCTCCTTTCATGTATGACAAGCTATAGAGGTGCACCATTAAGGAAACAAAAGTTATTACCACCAGCATCATGCAGGTGATCGGATCCAGCATCACACCCATATCGATAGAAACGCCCCGGGAAAACTCAAGCCATGTATATTTTAATGGAATTAATTTTTCATAAACACCATTCACTTTCCCATATTCAAAAAAATAACTATAAGCAATATAGATGGCTAAAATAGTTGCAACCAATAATAATATAGTAGCAATTACGCCGGATGAATTCTTGAAATATTTTCTTCCAAATAATCCAAGAATTACAAAACCTGCCAGTGGCAGCAAAGGAATCAGCGCAATGTAAGTCGCATTAAGCATTTAGTTCTATGTTAAGATTCTTTTATGTTTTTCCCACTAAGGCACTAAGTACACTAAGAAACCGCTTTGTGATCTTTGTGTCCCTGTCTGCCGCCAGCAGAGGCTTGTGGAACATATTTCTAATATTTCATTTCTTCCGCGTTATCCACATCAATCGAATGATGGCTTCTATATAAATTAATAATGATTGCAATAGCAACAGCTGCCTCGGCAGCAGCAATAGCAATTATAAAAATGGTAAAAAATAATCCATCTAATTTATCAGGCCACAAATATTTATTGAATGCAATAAAATTTAAATTCACACTGTTCAATATCAATTCAACACTCATCAGCATTGTTATTAAATTTCTTCTTGTAAGAAACCCAAAAACGCCAATAAAGAACAGCGCTGTACTGATAAATAGAATATGATATAGTCCCGGGTCCAACATAAAATTTACTTTCATTTATTTACTTCATTATTCGACATTCTTTGTTCGTCGTTCATTGTTTATTTTAACTTGATGTGTAAGTATAATATCGAATACCGAACAAGGAATAATAAATGTAGAACTTTGAAGTCTTCAATTTATTATAAAGACTTTTAATCAA
>CBIGQT010000382.1:0-3798 GCA_966191655.1 uncultured Ginsengibacter sp. | reverse complement strand
AATATCCAGACCCTGATTGGAATTACCTTTCTCGTTAAAAACATTTATCGATCCTGCATAAAACGCGGAAAATTCAAGATCATTTTTTTTGTGTAGTAAAGGAATGTTTTGTGTAGACGGACTGTAAACATATCTTGGAGAATAACAGGAACATAGATATGAAGAAACCAAAACAAAAATGATAATAATTTTTATATGCTTCATCAGCTCATTTTAAAAGTAAGAGCAGCAAATTCTGCCACACTTAAAGTTTCAGCCCGGCGATTAAACAAATCATCATCAAGAATTTCTTTTGAAAACAAACTTTTAACTCCGTTTCTTAAAGTCTTACGGCGTTGGTTAAACGCAGTTTTTACCAAAACCCAAAACGCTCTTTCACTTTTTACAGGAAACATATTTTTCTTAATCGTCAACCGAATTACACCGCTTTGCACTTTTGGTTGTGGCGTAAAGCTTTCATTACCCACTGAAAATAAATAGTCAACATCATAATAATATTGAAGCAGCACACTTAACACTCCATATATCTTATTGCCTTCTTTTGCAGCCGCCCTTTCAGCAACTTCTTTTTGAAACATACCAACTACAACAGGTACATATTCTTTCCATTCTAATACTTTAAACAGAATTTGCGTAGAAATATTATAAGGGAAATTACCAATCACAATAAAAGGTTCATCAAAAGGACGGTCTATAGAAAGAAAACTTTGATGAATAATGTTTCCCTGTAACGAAGGATATTGCTTCAAAAGAAAAATTACTTTTTCTTCATCTAATTCAACCGCTTTAAAATTTATAGATGGAATTTTAATTAAATGTTTGGTAAGTGCTCCTCCACCAGGGCCCACCTCAAGCAAATTTTTAAAACTATCTTTCCTGAGTTCATCGATTATTTTTTGTACAACTTTTTCGTCCTTTAAAAAATGCTGACCAAGAGATTTTTTTAATGTATACATTCCCGTGAAATTACAGATAAGTTTAGCTAATATGGTTTTATAAAATTCATTCTTTTTACCAACAATTTCATTTTAATCATACAAATGGAATATGATTTAATTTAGGAAAAAGAATCAAATAATTTTCATACTTTCTTTATAATGATTCATACTACCAAAGGCATTGTACTACGCACTATAAAATATGGAGAAACTTCTGTAATTGCTGCAGTTTTTACAGAGCTTTTTGGCATTCAATCTTATATAGTAAATGGTGTGCGTACGCAAAGTAAAACTTCAAAAGCGCATTTCTTTCAACCCTCATCGCTACTTGAAATGCAGGTATATCATAACGAGGTAAAAAATCTGCAACGTATTAAAGAACTCAAATGGAATTATCTCTATAAAAATATTTTAAGTGATGTAACTAAAAATTCTGTTGCTCTTTACATGATAGAACTTCTGCACAAATGCCTTAAACAACCTGAAGCAAATGAAGATTTATTTCATTTTTGTGAAGATGCATTTATTCAGCTTGATATAGCAGAAAAAGAAGTGACAGCAAATTTTCCAATTTATTTCGCGATGCAGCTTGCACATTTTTTTGGATTAAGAATACAGGATAATTATTCTGAAGAACGAAATCATTTTAATATCAGTGAAGGAAATTTTACGAATACGTCTTCTGCAAATGATAATTTTTTGGAAGCAGGTATAAGCTATTATTTTTCGCAATTACTAAAAGTTTTACATCCGGCAGAATTGAAAGAAATAAAGCTGAATAAAAATATTCGTACTTCCATTTTAGCTGCCCTTGAAAATTATTACATTTTTCATATAGCCGAATTTAGTGCAATGAAAACACTCCCAATTCTGCATACGTTAACCGCATGATTTATAAATTTATTCCAGGGATTATAAAATTCTTTTTGCAATAGAATTCGGGGTAAGTTTTTTATCGTCGATATTTTCAATAAGAACAATTCCAGGTAGTTTCCCTTTTTCAAAACTGCCCAGTTCATTTTCCATCTGCAAGGCTCTTGCTCCATTTATGGTTGCCCATTGTAACAATGTTTCGGTGGGAATATCAGAGAAATTTTTTGAAATCGTTTTCAATTCTTCTAAAATATTAAGTTGATGATTAGATGCCAGGCTATCTGTTCCTATTACTATATTGAGCTTATTTTGCCATAACATTTCCACAGGAGGCAATGTATTTTCAATATAAAGATTTGCATTGGCGCAAATACAAAAAGACACAAGTTGATTTAAAGCTTTTACTTTATTGATATAATCTATATCTTCTTGTTTTGTAAAAGTATTGTGCACCAAAATTATGGATGATGCTTTTGAAAAATTTGTAAAATAGGTTTGAAGGCTTCGTAATTTTTGAGGCACATAAAATGAATTATCAATTTTCATCATATTATACATTTCAACCAAGCTTCCTGAACCTTCCAGAAAAAATTCGTCTTCGTCCCTGGTTTCCTGGTTGTGGATGCTAACCACATGTTGGGAAAAAAAAGGGGTAATTTTTCCCCATAGATTTTGAGAAACTGAATATGGTGCATGAGGAACCAGGGAAACTTTCTGATTTTTTTTTAAAAATTCATCATAATATGATTTGCTTTTTTCAAATCTTTCCACGGCTATGTTTGGATTCCAACCACTCACTTCAATAAAACTATAATAATGAAGGTTATTATTCTCCTTTTGCGAAAGAGAGAGGGCGTTATTACAAATATCTCCAACTGCGACAATGCCACATTTCAACATGTTATCTTCCGCAGATATAATAGAATTAATAATTTCATCCGTGGCGAAATGTCTCCCGGTTACAACATTAAATACAAAATCAACCAGCCCTTTATGTTCAGGAATTATATTTTTTAGATGCGATAATTCAAGATGGCAGTGGCTATTAATAAAACCAGGTGAGAGAATACCTTTAAAGACTTCTATGTCTTCTCCTGCGTCAGATTCATCAACAATATTTATAATTTTACCTTTGTTGTCAGTTATTAATATATTCTTTTTATCAGCAATGTTATCGCCTGTAAATAAATAATCTGCTTTAAATTTTCGATACTCCATGTAAAAACTAATAAGTTAATTTTGCATCCCGGAAATCAAAGATAAACTGCATTGCAGTTATAAATTCATATAAAAATGTTAGATAAACTTGATGCTATAAGAGCAAGATTTGAAGAATTAGGTGTGGCGCTTTCCAACCCTGATATTGTAAATGATAACAGGAAATACAAACAACTAAGTAAAGAATACCGCAGCCTTGAAAAAATTGTAAACGTAAGAAATGAATATGCAAAAGTGCTTGATGATATTGAGTTTAACAGAGAAATGATCAACAGCGATGATGATGAAATGAAAGAGCTTGCAAAAGAAGAAATGCCAGGTTTACAGGAAAAAAAAGAAGCGTATGAAAAACAGATTCGGAATATGCTAATACCTAAAGACCCGCAGGATGAAAAGAATGCCATACTCGAAATAAGGGCAGGAACAGGCGGAGACGAAGCCTCATTGTTTGCAGGCAATCTTATGAGAATGTATCTCAAATATTGTGAATCTAAAGGCTGGAAAACAACATTGCTTAGTGAAAGCGAAGGAACTGTAGGCGGGTATAAAGAAGTGCAGATACCAGCGCTGCCACCGTTGCGGTTATGCCTGAGGCAGAGGAGGTTGATGTGGAATTAAAAGAAAGTGATGTTAAAATGGAAACCGCCAGGAGCGGTGGTGCCGGCGGTCAAAATGTAAATAAAGTTGAAACCAAAGTAATGCTGACACACATTCCTACGGGGATTGTAATTATTTGCCAAACAGAACGAAGCCAGTTAGGCAATAGGGA
>CBIGQT010000381.1:0-3812 GCA_966191655.1 uncultured Ginsengibacter sp. | reverse complement strand
ATGTTAAGCTAAAGAAAGGCTGAAAAAGTTGCCACGAACACACGGAGAATTACATTCATTTTTCCTCGTGCGTCCGTGGCAATATACCAGATAACCTGGATTCGCCGTCTTATTCTATTTTTGCGACACATTATGAGTGACCTGAAAGTTTATAATTCACTGACGAGGACAAAAGAAGTTTTTACTTCCCTTACCCCGGGCCATATAGGCATGTATGTATGCGGACCCACTGTTTATAGTGACGTGCATCTTGGCAACTGCCGCACTTTTATTTCTTTTGATATCATTTTTTAACTTCTCAACATCCGGAATATTCATTAATTGTCCGCCCATGTTAATCCATTTCGATCTTTGAATTTTTACCGGAATACTTTTTTTGAATTCTTCAAATGAAGAAAATTTATTCAACTTTATGTGAGTGATCAATTCGTTAATACCATAAAATGAAATTAATTCTTTGAATAAATTAATAACCTGCGGAACTTTTAATATTTCTGTTTTGCGTTCACTGTTTTCAAAACCCGTGGCAAAATAATTCCCGTTTTCGTCTGCCCTTAACCGTGATAATATCTCAATTGAATCAAACATTTCGTTTATAGTATCAGGTGCAAGATAATTGGGTTCTATCTGTTGAATCTTTTCTGTTCTTTTATCCCTGTCTTCGTATTTCCAACTGTTGCGTGCCAATGCATACATATTGTACATAAACCAGTAACCTGGCATTAAAACTAATTTATCATTGGCTGCATCATTGCTAACAAGACAGAAGGGCAATGAGATATTTAATTCAAAAGGAAAATCTGCTTTAGACAAAATGGCGAATGAGGCGAATATAGAATTATGTTTGAGACTTACGCATAAGCCCGGCCAGAAGCCACGTCCGGCAATAAGTTCACCATCTGCACCGCGGCTGTTATGATTGCTTCCAATCGTTGCTCCGGCCGCAATATTGCTTTGTCCCATTATTAAAGAGGCACACAAAAACGAGTTATTATGGTGTTGCTCGTGAGCAGGAAAAATTAATGAATTCAATACCTCGCAACATGAAATGGTTGAATTATTTCCGAGGTAAGAATTGATGAGCCTTGCGCCATATTTTAATTGCGAATGAGAAGCCATCACAAATCTCACAGCTTTAACACCATAAAAAATTCTGCATCCAAAACCAATAATTCCATTTACTATTTCGCAGCCTTCGCCAATTTGTGAAGTGCGTTCTCCATCACTATTGATGGTAAGATTTTTTAATTTATTCGCGCCCTTTATATAAGCGTCTGTGCCTATACAAACATCTTTAATAATATTACAATCTTTTAAAACACAACGGTCACCGATAGTTCCATAGTACCCCCGCTTGTTATCAAACTCTTTTTGAGTAAGCTCGATAAGTCTTTCCAACAATTCTTTATCGTTGCGATTACTGCTCCATAAATAAGCATCTCCGGGTAACATACGTTCGAATGGAATTACCCTTCTGCCGCCGGTTTCATTGCGAACTTCCATCCAGACTCTTGTTGCCTCTGTTTCACCTTCTTTTAAAACTCCATTTCCAAATTTTGAATGATCAGTCGTGGCAAGTTCATTCACATTGGCAATCATTACCTCGTTGCCAATAATGTAGTGACTTAAATAATGTGCATTATCAATACATACGTTATCTCCAAAATCGCTGCTGATAATGGTGCTGTTATAAATGCCAACCGGCATTCGAAGATTATGAAATTCGAGATAATAAGGTTCCAGTTTTCCGATCCGGATCAATCCAAAAAACTTACAATTTTTTACCAATACCGGATCAAATGCATCTGATACAAAAAATTTATTCCAGTCATCAGAACTATTATCGTTTCGTATTAAAATTTCCTTTTCCCTGCTGGTAAGACTTCGATAATTAATTCCGTTGTTATTCTGTTTATTCCTCAGGTAATATTCATCTTCTCCTTCAGGTATATATTTTGAATCAATAAAATTATACCCTAAATTATTTATCGGATGTTTTTTAATTATGTTCATAAACCCAGGCTCCAATTTGATTTGATGTAAGATAAATTTTTTTGATTGCTCTTAAAAGTAAGCAGTTATTCTACCGTCACAGACTTGGCAAGATTTCTGGGTTTATCAACATCACATCCTTTAGCAACACCTATATAATAAGAAAGCAGTTGCAAAGGAATAACGCTTAGCACAGGAGCAACTATTTCATCTGCCGGCGGAACGAAGAAAACATCATCGGCCATCGATGGTATTATTTCATCGCCTTCGGTTATGATAGCAATTACTTTTCCTTTACGTGCCTTAATCTCCTGGATGTTGCTTACAATTTTTGCATGGTATTCGTCTTTGGTGGCAACAAAAACAACAGGAAGCTGATTGTCAACAAGCGCTATTGGCCCATGTTTCATTTCAGCTGCAGGATAACCTTCTGCGTGTATGTACGAAATTTCTTTTAGCTTTAAAGCGCCTTCCAATGCAATCGGAAAATTATATCCTCTTCCAAGAAAAAGTGCATTAGCAGCGTCTTTGTATTTATCGCCGATCATTTTCAGATCAAGTCCGTTTTTTAAAATTGCTCCCACTTTTTCAGGCAGGTCTTCCATTTCTATTAAAAGTTTTGAATACCGCGAATCTTCAATTGTACCTTTTCCCCTGGCTATTTTTAAAGCAATCATTAATAACACTGCAAGCTGTGCAGTAAATGCCTTTGTGGATGCAACGCCAATTTCGGGGCCGGCATGCGTATAGGCGCCGGCGTGAGAAGCCCGGGAAATGGATGAGCCTACAACATTTACAATTCCAAAAATAAAGGCGCCCTGTTCTTTTGCTTTGTCAATGGCTACTAAAGTATCCGCAGTTTCGCCGCTTTGGGAAATAGCAATGATCACATCACCTTTATTAACGATCGGGTTGCGATACCGGAATTCAGAAGCATATTCCACTTCAACCGGTATCCTGCATAATTCTTCTATAACGTATTCAGCAACGAGGGCGGCATGCCAGCTTGTTCCGCAGGCTATAATGATATACCGTGGCGCATTGATAAGCGCTTCAAGATTATCTTCAACACCTTTCATGGTAATAGTTCCTTTTTCTGCGTCTAGCCGTCCCCGTAAGCAATCATAAATAGTTGCCGGTTGCTCATTAATTTCTTTCATCATGAAATGCTCATAACCTCCTTTTTCGATGGCCGCAAGCTCTATATCGAGCTTCGATATATAAGGCGTTTGTTTTTCATTCCCAAGATTTTTAAGAATTAATTCGTCCGCTTTTATAACGGCAATCTCATAGTCATTTACATACACTACTTCTTTCGTGTATTCCAGCATGGGCGTGGCATCTGATCCTAAAAAATGTTCTCCTTTTCCTATACCAATTACAAGCGGGCTTCCTTTTCTGGCTGCAATAATTGTATCTGGATTATCCTGGTCAAGCAACAGAATTACATAAGCGCCGGAAACTCTTTTCAATGCAATTCTTACAGCCTCTTCCAGAGGGCATTTAGTATTTTTTTGGATTTCCTCTATGAAATTTAAAAGCACTTCTGTATCTGTTTCACTTCTAAATGTGTATCCTTTACTTAGGAGCTCCTGTTTTAATTGCGCATAATTTTCAATAATGCCATTATGTATCATGGCGAGCTTGCCGCCGGCGCTTTTGTGGGGATGTGCATTTACATCGCTCGGCTCGCCATGGGTAGCCCAGCGGGTATGGCCGATGCCAATATTAGCATGAAGATTTTTACCGAGAAGTGTATTTTCCAGTTCCGCTACTTTCCCTTTTTTTTTATAAATGGAAAGTCCGTCATCATTTATTAA
>CBIGQT010000380.1:0-3824 GCA_966191655.1 uncultured Ginsengibacter sp. | reverse complement strand
GGCAATTTAAATGGCACATACCGCTATAAAAATACAAGTGAAATCAAAGAAAAAATTTAGAGATAAAGGTGGTATAAAAAGGAAAATGGAGTACACAAAATCTTTACGCAATGAAGAATTAAACGAAAAGATAATTTCTTTTGCGAACGATAAAATGCTTGCAATTGCATCAAAAGCATCAGCGAAAAATGAAAGACAGGAAGCATTTGAAGGCCTGCTTAACGAAACGAAAGAATATCTTGGTGAAGAAATGCCCGATGAAGATAAATTATTAATAAAATTTTATTTTGGTGAACTTCAATATCATGTTGTTCGCGATATGATCCTCTCAACCAATAAGCGTCTGGATGGTCGCGGTCTTGAAGATATAAGGCCACTTACCATGGAAACAAATTATCTTCCTTCACCACACGGTTCTGCTTTATTTACAAGAGGTGAAACACAATCTCTTACCACAGTTACATGAGGACCTCGTCTTAATGAATTAATGGTGGAAAGTGCTGTCAGCTGCGATTATTCTAAATTTATTTTGCATTATAATTTTCCTCCATTCTCAACCGGGGAAGTAAAAATGATGAGAGGCGTAGGAAGAAGAGAAGTGGGGCATGGTAATTTGGCAATGCGTTCACTAAAACAAATTTTACCTGGTAGCGACTATCCATATACCGTTAGGGTGGTAAGTGATATTCTTGAAAGCAATGGTTCTTCATCAATGGCTACAGTATGTGCAGGTTCGCTTGCTTTGATGGATGCAGGTGTTCCCTTTAAGAAGCATGTGAGTGGAGTGGCAATGGGATTAATTTCAAAAGAAGGAAAATTTGCAATACTTACTGACATCTTAGGCGATGAAGATCATTTGGGTGATATGGATTTTAAAGTTACAGGAACCCGGGAAGGAATTTGTGGAGTGCAGATGGATATAAAGGTTGATGGTTTAAGTATGGATATCATGCGCAAGGCGCTTGACCAGGCGAAAAGAGGAAGATTGTTTATTCTTGATGCAATGTATCAATGTATTCCTGAACACAGGAGTGATGTGAAACCTCATGCACCAAGGATGGAAAAATTAATCATTGATTCAGAATTCATAGGTGCGGTCATTGGACCCGGTGGAAAAATCATCCAGGAAATTCAAAAGACTACCGGCGCTACCATTAATATTACTGAAGTTGGTAAAACCGGTGAAGTAAGTATTTTTTCTGCCAATAAGGAAAGCCTTGACCAGGCTGTTGCATGGGTGAAAAGTATTGTAGCTGTTCCTGAAATAGGTGATGTGTATGAAGGAACTGTAAAAGGTATTAAAGAGTTTGGCGCTTTTGTTGAATTTCTTCCCGGTAAGCAAGGATTGCTTCATATTTCTGAAATAATGTGGAAACGCCTTGAAACCATGGATAATGTTTTTAACGAAGGTGATAAAGTAAAAGTTAAGCTTGTGGGTGTTGATCCTAAAACAGGTAAATTTAAACTTAGCCGTAAGGCCTTAATTCCTAAGCCTGAATCAAATCCTGCACCGAGACAGCCCTCAGGCAACAGTTAAGTATTTTACTAATTTAATAATAAGCCTGTAGGATTCTGCAGGCTTTTTTCGATGAAAAAATTTATTAAAATAGAAATTGAATCAGCGTCATCAGAAGCTATTGAGATATTACTAGCGGAATTATCAGAAAAGAATTATTATGCTTTTGAGCAAAATGACAACGTATTAATTTCTTATATAAAAGAAGAAGATTTTGACGAAAAATATTTGAAGAAATTGTTGCCTGAACATATAGTTTATAAATATTCATTAATAGAAGAAAAAAACTGGAACGAGGAATGGGAGCGTCAATTGCAACCTATAAACATAAATAATTTTGCAGGAATAAGAGCCTCTTTTAACGAACCTATCCAGGGTGTAGAACATGAAATAATTATTACTCCAAAAATGAGTTTTGGAACAGGACATCATGCAACTACTTTTTTGATGATTGACTTAATGCAAAAAGTTAATTTCAAAAATAAAAAAGTTCTTGACTTTGGGACGGGAACAGGAGTTTTAGCAATTCTCGCGGAAAAACTGGGTGCAACTTCTGTATTAGCAATAGATTGCGATGAATGGAGCATTAATAATGCTTCTGAAAATATTGAAACAAATAATTGCGAAAGAATTATTATTGAACAAAGAAATAATATTACCGGCATTTATTCCGTTGATATTATTCTGGCCAACATCAATTATAATGTATTGAAGGAAAATGTAAAAAACTTTTCAATACTTTTAAAATCGAAATCCATATTAATAGTAAGTGGGTTTTTATCGGGCGATGAGGGTGCAATTGTTTCGGATTTTGTTAAAAATGGATTTATTAATAAGCGGCAACGTGAAAAAGATGGTTGGATGGCTTTGATGTTTGAAAAGCAATAATTTTTGGGAAAATTATAAGTTTAAGAGATTAATTTAATGCTATATTTGTCTACTTTACAATAAACTATGAAAGAACTATTCTTAATCATAACTGCTTATCTTATCGGTTCTATACCAACGGCTCTAATTATCAGCAAATCTTTTTTTGGTGTGGATATAAGAGAGTACGGCAGCGGTAATATGGGAGCTACAAATACTTTCAGAGTATTGGGCTCCAAATTCGGAACTATTGTAATGTTGGGAGATATGCTAAAAGGAATTTTGGCAGTTGCTCTTTATAATCTTTTACCTTACTATTTAACCAATGAGTTAGATCGCACAAATTTAATGATAGGTTTAGGTCTCGCCGCTGTTGCAGGACATATCTATCCTATTTGGGCACAGTTTAGAGGCGGCAAGGGAGTTGCTACTTTATTTGGGATGTTGTTAGCAATTCAACCCGTTGTTGCTGCAAGTTGTGTGGGTGTTTTTTTATTAGTTCTGTTCTTAACGCGGTACGTGTCGCTAAGTTCTATCCTTGCCGGAGTTGCTTTGCCCATTTGCGTTTTATGGATTTATAACGAAAAAGAAGTTTTTTATAGGGTTTTTGCAGTTGCAGTTGCTGCACTCGTCGTACTAACCCATCAAAAAAATATAAGCCGCCTGCTTAAGGGAAATGAAAATCGTGTTCCTATTTTAAAATATCGCGATAGAAAAAAGATGCGTAGAAAAGAATCCTGAACTACTGCTCATTTCCATTACATCTCCTACTTCCATTTTAGTAATGCATAAGTAAGTATACAAGGTATATTTAGTCTGTTTGCAATTAATTGGTACGCCAATTGTTTAATTAAGGAAAAAATGATAATGATGAAAAATTTATTTCTTTTGTTTGGAGGTAGTCTAATTTTTATGGCAGCATGTACAAAGAACGCTATAACCGGGCGCAGCCAGTTATCTCTTGTTTCTGAATCAAGTCTTCAAACCGAAGCTATCAAACAGTACGATTCAGTACTCTCAACAAATACTATAGAAAGTGCCAAAAATAAAGATGCAGAAATGGTGAAAAGAGTGGGAAGCCGGATAGCTGCCGCAGTTACAAAATATTACACTGATAAGGGATTGTCTAATGAATTGTCCGGATATAAATGGGAATTTAATCTTATAGATAGCAAAGAGGTTAATGCATGGTGTATGCCAGGTGGAAAGGTTGCTGTATACAGCGGGCTTTTACCAGTGACACAAAATGAGGCAGCGTTAGCTATCGTGCTTGGGCATGAAATTACCCATGCGGTTGCCCATCATGGGCAGGAAAGGATGAGCGAGGCATTGGTGGCACAGGGGATAGGAATTGTGGGCGAAGATATTTTTTCATCAAAGAATTCTAACGCAGGAAACATCTTTAAAAGTATATATGCACCGGGAGCACAAGTCGCTGTTT
>CBIGQT010000379.1:0-3825 GCA_966191655.1 uncultured Ginsengibacter sp. | reverse complement strand
TTTTTTCATGCAAAAAAATATCTTCATAAGTAATGCAATCAATAAAAGGATTGTTTACGATATCAATCCATACATTTTGCTGCAAATAGTTTTCATGCAATCCTACAATGCAATATTTATTGAGATAGCCATCCTCATCTGCATAGCGAAACGGATTGCCGCTATGCCTGCCTTCTAACGGTCTATAGTCGGCATGGGCATCCATATTAATGCAATTAATTTGTGCCAATGGAATCATTTCAGCTTTAAAAAGCCCTTTGGCTGCACCTTTCAATGCCGGATATGCATTATTGTGTCCTCCTCCGATTATGATTGGAATTTTTTTAAACTGGGTTACTGTTTTTATTAATTCCTCTACTTCACTATCAATCGTATTTACTGCATGACGATAAGCTTCCAGTTTTTCATCACCTGTTGCTGCATTAATATTTATAAGATTTTTTATATCACTAAAATCAAAATGGCCGGCAATGAAAACATTTTCCCCGCTAAAAAAATCATTGCTTTGAATATTTAAAAAGGCATCCAGGAAGGGAAACCAACCGGAATCTGCCCCGCCCTTTCCCATATTTGCTTTCACACCAATATCTTCCGGTACACCAATAACAATGTATTCTGCCCGTGTTTGAGAAATGGTTTCCGCAATTTCTAAAGATCCTGTATTGCAACGAACACATTCGCCTAATTTTGTTTCAAACTTACGGAGACGGGTAAGTGAGAGAATATCCTTCTTAGTATATTGTTTAAAATGTGACAGCATGTTTTTAAGATAAAAAAAATTTGTAATTGGCTTTACTATAATGTTAAATGAACTCTCCTCTTATCATAACCTTATCAATTAAATTATCTCCAAACGAATAGGGAAGATAAGCGAGAGATGGAACTGGTTTTGTAAAAATAAGATTTGCTTTTTTTCCAACCGAAATGCTTCCGTAATCTTTATCAATCTCCATGGCAAATGAGCCATTTACAGTGGCTGCATTTATGGCTTCCTCAGGTAGCATTTTCATTTGAATACAGCTTAATGCAACAACGAAATTCATGTTGCCTGAAGGAGATGAACCGGGATTATAATCAGAAGCCAACGTAACGGCTGAACCAGCATCAATAAGCCTTCGGGCAGGTTGATATTGCATTCTTAAAAAAAAGGCCGCAGTGGGCAGAAGCGTTGAACAACCGTTAAACTTTCCCAGCAGTTTAATTTCTTCATCGGTCAATGTTTCAAGGTGATCGAGCGAAACTGCATTCAATTCAATACCTTTTTCTATACCTTCAATGCTATTAAGCTGATTGACGTGAAGCTTTGGTTTCAATCCATATTGTTTTCCGGCCAGGCAAATTCTTACCATTTCTTCCGGAGAAAAAAACCCTTTTTCACAAAACGTATCTATGTAATCTGCGAGCTGATCTTTTGCAATCACAGGAAGTATTTCATTTATTAAAATGTTTATATAAGCATTGTGATCTTTTTCAAATTCAACAGGAAAAGTATGAGCGCCGAGAAAGGTCGATTTTATTTTTAACCGGCTTTTTTCTTTTAATTTTTTAATTACTCGTAACATTTTCAGTTCGCCTTCTAACGATAAACCATACCCGCTTTTTATTTCAATTGCACCGGTACCCTTATTACTAACTTCTTCAAGTCTCTTCCAAGCCTGGACGAATAACTCATCTTCTGATGTTTCATTTAGTTTTTTTGCTGAATTTAAAATGCCACCACCTTTCCTGGCAATGTCTGCATAGCTTAATCCTTTGAGTTTATCTACAAATTCATTTTCCCTGCTTCCGGCAAAAACCAGATGAGTATGGCTATCGCACCAGCAAGGCAATACTATCGATTCTTTTGTTATATCGATACATTCATTTGAATTGTATTTGCAATTTTCCATTTCCCCATATTCAGCAATTATATCATCTTCAATAACTACATAAGCATTTTTTATCAACGGCAGGTTGGCAAGCTGGTTACCGCGTAACATTGAACTTTGCGTTCTAACGTTTACAAGTAAACTAATATTAGTAAATATCCGTGTCGCCATAGGCTGCTAATTTATGTTTAAAAATTCTTTCAACCCTTTGTGTTAATTGTACTTTTAATTATTTAATTGATAAACATTTAAAAAACTGTTTTAGAATACATCAACTACCTTTAAATAAATAAAATGAAAAAATTAGCATTAACATCATTCCTTGCAATTTTTATTTTCGTAAATAGTAATGCTCAAACAAATCCAATAGGATTAAAAGTAAATGATAAATCTCCGGAATTTTCAGCTAAGGATCAGAATGGCAAAACAATTTCATTACAAAACGAATTGAAAAACGGAAAGGTAGTTTTAATTTTTTATCGTGGACAATGGTGTCCGTATTGTAATAAAGAATTAAAAGGCATGCAGGATTCTCTTTCTTTCATTACTTCAAAAGGCGCTGTGGTAGTGGCTGTAACACCTGAGCTACCGGAAAATATTTCAAAAACGATTGGTAAAACCAACGCCAGCTATTCTATCCTTTCGGACGATGGTTTAAAGATTATGAAAGCTTATGATGTAGCTTATGCCGTTGATCCTGCACTTAATGAAAAATATAAGGGATATGGAATTGATTTAATGAAAGCCAATGGAGCGAATGGAGCAAACCTTCCTATTCCGGCAGTTTACATAATTGACACAAATGGAAATATTATCTATCGCTACTTTGATGTTGATTACAGGAACAGGGCCAGTGTAAAGGAGATTGCAGACCACTTATGATTTTATTTCCATAGTTATCCATTGTTTTATAATACCCAAAATGATTTGCAAAAAAATTAAATTAATACTTATTGCTTTTCTTTTTTTTAGTTTTTCTTCGTGCAGTCAACAGCAGTCAACTTTGGAAAAAGGAAAATTTATGTACACCAATGCACTTATTCATGAAACCAGCCCCTATCTTTTGCAACATGCACACAATCCTGTAGATTGGTATCCGTGGGGAGATGAAGCGCTTAACAAAGCAAAGAAAGAAAAAAAAATGTTGCTCATAAGTGTTGGTTATGCTGCTTGTCACTGGTGCCACGTGATGGAACATGAAAGTTATGAAGACACAGTGGTTGCCAATATTATGAATGAAAATTTTGTCTGTATAAAAGTTGACCGGGAAGAAAGACCTGACGTGGACCAGGTTTATATGAATGCTGCTTATTTGATTAATGGAAACGGCGGCTGGCCGCTTAATGCATTGGCGATGCCTGATGGCAAACCTTTTTTTGCAGGAACTTATTTTCCAAAAGACAGGTGGATACAATTGCTTGAATATTTTTCCGGTTTATATAAAAATCAAAAACAAAAATTACAAGAGCAGGCCGACAATGTTTCCAAAGGAATAAGAGATATTGAGAATGTTCCCAGGAATACCAATGCTGTGGCGTTTTCAGCAACTACATTGGATTCAATGTTTTCAACCTTAAACCAAAGAATTGATATGGATAAAGGAGGTACAAAAGGTGCCATGAAATTTCCAATGCCATCCATTTGGAAATTCCTACTTCAATATAATTATTTAAATAAAAATACTGAGGCACTACATGCAGTTGAGGTTACTTTAGAGCACATGGCGAAGGGAGGAATATATGACCAGGTTGGCGGTGGCTTTTCTAGATATGCTACTGATGCAAACTGGCATGCGCCTCATTTTGAGAAGATGCTGTACGATAATGCGCAGCTTGTAAGCCTTTACAGTCATGCCTTTCAGCTCACTAAAAATCCATTGTATAAAAGGATAGTTTATGAAACCATTGCTTTTGTTAAGCGTGAACTTACCTCACCCGAAGGGGGATTTTATTCTTCC
>CBIGQT010000378.1:0-3827 GCA_966191655.1 uncultured Ginsengibacter sp. | reverse complement strand
GGTACACTAAAAGATGCTTTGTTTACGTATACTGATGAAAGCAAGTTCGATTCTCTGGCTGCAGTTTTTGAAAGCCTGCCTGTTGGAAACGCCAAATTCAATATGCTGCCCGGCTTCGCTAATTTCCTGGGAAGAGTAAAAAATACAACTAACCTTGAGAAAGGCGTTGATATGATTGTAAAGTTTCGCGATACTATTCCGCAACAATTTCGTAGTAACACTGATCCATATATTGATGACGCATTAAAAGGCATTAAAGAAAAGAAAGAGGCAGCAGGTCTAACTGAACAGGCTGAATATATAAAAACAAAATTGCCTGCAGATAAACCAAAACAATAAAGAAAAAGAATTGCGGATCATTAAATAATTGACTAAGAAATTTCTTTCCCTTTTTGACCTGTCGAAATTAACCTGAGGTAAATACTTTTCCCCACAGGTTAGTTGCTAACCGGCGGCAATTATTTGCAGACATAATGTTTGAAATCTTTTATTTTTCGTTTGATAGTCATTAATAAAACCTGACTTTATGAAATAGCTTTGCCGCATTTACGCGAAATGAATAACAACAGTTCAAATAATAAATTCTTTCTGATTCTTATATTGGGATTACTGACGGCAATTGGTCCTTTTTCAATTGACATGTATCTGCCGGCATTCCCGGATATTGCAAAAAATCTGCACACTTCTGTTGCGCAAGTCATGCTCTCATTATCGAGTTTCTTTATTGGCATTTCCGCCGGCCAGTTACTGTATGGTCCTTTGCTGGAAAGGTTTGGCAGAAAAAAACCAATATACGCAGGGCTAAGCATATACCTGCTCGCATCCATAGGTTGCGCTATGGCTACATCTGTTGATTCATTAATCATATTCCGGCTGTTGCAGGCGTTGGGCGGTTGTGCAGGCATGGTGGCGGCACGGGCCATTGTCCGGGATTTGTTTGAAGTAAAAGAAAACGCCAAAATATTTTCGATGCTGATGCTGGTGGTAGCCGTGTCGCCAATAATTGCGCCTACCCTTGGTGGTTATGTTACCTCGTTGTTTGGATGGCGTTATGTTTTTGCAATACTTGTTGTTATTGATGTTGGCATCATTGCAAGTGTGTATTTTTTACTGCCCGAAAGTAAAAAGCCTGACCTGGATTTTTCACTGAAGGCTGGCGCTATTATCAAAAACTTTGCAGGCATTATAAAGCATCCGCAGTTTTACACGTATGCTTTAACCGGAGCTATTGCTTATGCCGGGTTATATGCGTACATCAGTGGATCGCCTTATGTGTTTATGGAAATATTCCGGGTAAATGAAAGGCAATACGGATGGATATTTTCGGTGATAGCAATGGGGGTGATTGGTTCCGCCCAACTTAATAATATAGCATTACGAAGTTATTCCAGCGAACAGGTAATTAAAATAGCAACGTTTTGTCAAGGCATCATCGGAATCATGCTTGCAGTTATGAGCTATTTTGGCTGGGTGGAATTGTACAGCACCATCTTTCTCATCTTTCTTTTTTTATGTGGACAAGGTTTTATATTTCCCAATGCTTCAGCGCTTTGCCTGGCACCGTTTCCGCATACAGCCGGCAGCGCTTCTGCACTGATGGGGGCCATTCAAATGGGCATTGGCGCTGGGATATCGGCGCTGGTAAGTGTTTTGCAAAATGGTACTGCAATACCTATGACCGGGGTAATGGCTTGTTGTTCTGTCACAGCATTCTTAGTTTTCTTTTTTGGCAGAAAAATAATAATCTACCGGTTAGGCATAAACGCAGTTGCAGTGGAAGATGTGGAGATGATGAGTACATTATAACGCTGCCTTTTCAAGCCGGGAGTTTTTAGCTTTGTAACTTTATTACTCAAATAAAAAATAAAAGAAGTTAATATGGAAATTAAAAGAATTGGCTCCCAGCCTTCCGGCAAAGGACCAGGCGACTGGCTTACGGGTGCTGTACGCATCGACCCCTTGTTCCAAAGAAGTGCGCCGGCACGTGTAGGCGGCGCCAATGTCACATTCGAGCCCGGCTCCAGAACAGCCTGGCATACTCATCCGCTGGGTCAAACACTGATCGTCACTGCAGGTTGTGGTTGGGCACAGCACGAGGGCGGTACCATTGAAGAAATCCGTCCCGGTGATGTGATTTGGTTTGCCCCGGGTGAGAAGCATTGGCATGGCGCTGCAGCAACTACGGCAATGACACACATTGCCATCCAGGAGCAACTCGATGGCAAAGCAGTTGACTGGATGGAAAAAGTAACTGATGAAGAATACAACAGCTTTCACTAAATGTCTTCAAAACATTTAGCTTTAGAAATTTTAGCGCTTTTTTCAATATCCGGTTGCTAAGTACTTTGAATCTTATCTTACGGAAATCCAATCCTCTCTAAAAGTAACTGAAATCGGGAATCCTCTCTCAGCTCTTTTGTTGCCAGGCCTGTATATTTAAGAGTTAGCATTACAGGATCCCGCTCTTCATAACCTTTTTCAAAATAAGGGAATGCCTTATCAATTCCATCGAGAAAAGCAGTTGCTAAACCTGTTAACGCATAGCCAGTATATTCACCTTCGGCTCTTATCTTTAATTCATTTTGCAATTCACGTGCCTTATCAATATTTCCCATCCCAAGGTAGGTGAGAATAAGTCCATTTTGCGAATAAGGAGGCATATGAGAAACCTTCATCATATGCGAAAAAGACAATAACGCCTCGTCAAATTGCCGCATAGCAAGGTGGGCCCATCCTTTATAAAGAATGCACAGGTAACAGTCAGCATCCAGTTCAATGCCGGTGTTACAAGCCGCCAACGCCTCCTTAAATTTACCAGCCGCATGCAGAATACCTCCGTAAGCGCCAAAACAAATAGAACTTAGTGGTTCCAATTCTACAGCCCTTTGCCCATGTTTTTCCGCAGCAACAAGATCATGTTTTACCCATGCCAGGTAATTGAGCCCATACATATAATGGGCCTGTGCATACGTGGGGTTAAGTTCTATACAGGTTTTAAAATGTTTTTCTGCATTTATCCAGTCCCATTCAAATATCGTGTAGTAATATCCTAATGAACAATATGGTTCGCATAGAGAAGGATCAAGTTTCAATGCTGTTTCAGCAGCATCCCGGGCTTTGTAAGCTACCTTCTTTGGACTCATCAAACCATAGGAAGCACACATCAGGCTTGCATCTGCAAAACCGGCATAGGCGAGCGCAAAACCAGAATCAATATCAATTGCCAGTTGGAAATAATGCATGCTGGTCATGATAGAATCGCCCCGCTTGGTCAGGTAAAACCGTCCTTTTAAATATAATTCATATGCTTCCGTATTCCTTGTGGAATTACGGGTGATTTTGGCCCGGTCCTTTTCCAGTAATGTCACCTTAAGCTTTTCTGTAACAGCCAAAGCCACCTCATCCTGTATCGCAAAAATATCATCCATACTGCGATCGTATTTTTCTGACCATAAATGAAATCCATCACTCACATTTACCAACTGAACCGTGATGCGAAGGCGATTGCCCTGTTTTTGTACGCTCCCTTCCAGCACCGTTCTTACACCGAGTTTCTCACCAATTTCCTGTAAGCTTGTATTTTCCCGATCATAATGCAGCGACGGAATGCGGCCCGCTACTTTCAGGTCTTTTAAGTTAGAGAGTGAATTAAGTATCTCTTCCGATATGCCACAACTGAAATAATCCTGGTTGGGATCATTGCTGATGTTTACAAAAGGTATGACCGCGACGCTTTTGGTGGGTATCCGGTGAGCAGATGCGGAGGAATGATTCTTTTTTGTTTCAGTTTTTCCTTTAAGTGAACCGGGGAGCGGTTTTACCAATCC
>CBIGQT010000377.1:0-3827 GCA_966191655.1 uncultured Ginsengibacter sp. | reverse complement strand
TGTTTACTGATTTCATTCTTTGCTTCTGCTAAACTTTTTTCGTTGTAGTCAACAAGAGCAAGGTTCGCCCCTCTTGATGCAAACTCTTTGGATGCTGCCAAGCCAAGTCCCATAGCTGCACCTGTGATTATGATTACTTTATTCCCTAAATCTTTCATGATCTTATTTTTTATAATTAAATAATAAAAGCTTTACCTCTATCCTCTTTACACTGTTCAATAGCTTTGTACAACTGGTCAATTGGCTTAACATTGTCTTCGGCACATTTCAGAATACAATGCTTAATTTTGATAGGATAAAGGTTGCTGTCACGAAATACAAAACCGAAAAAACAAATCTTCGAAAGCCGTTTAATTTATTGTTTTATCCTTGAGTATCCTGTAGCTCAATGAAGAAATGCGGAAGGAAATTGATGAGTTTATAAAATTATGAAATACAGTTTAAGCGAAAAAAATTATTTTCTTTTATGACCCTTATTTTAAATCCTTGTATCAGTCGCTGAAATGCATCCTGGTTTATGCTTTAATAGAAATATCCTGGAATCTTCAAAATACTATCCTTGCATGAAAAAGGCCTGGATAGAGTTCCTGGGAGAAAACCCATCCCACAAAACAAATCACAAATCGCTTGGAATAAAAAAATAAAGAATTATATTTACTATGCGGCAATGCTCTTCCTGGAGCCATCGTATGTTCAAAAAGTCAAATACTGGTTTGATATGATTCCTGATCAAACAAATACAGACACAGCAAAGTACCATGGCACAGACAAACTTATTACAGGCATTGTCTTAGCTGTCATTACTTTTTGGCTTTTTGCCCAAACCACATTAAACATTGCCCCTGCCATGAGTGCAGATCTAAAAATCACTCACGATCTGAACAATCTTGCTGTGAGCATTACGGCGTTGTTTTCCGGGATTTTTATTGTTGTAGCAGGTGGATTGGCAGACCGGATAGGCAGGGTGAAAATTACTTACATTGGTTTGCTACTTAATATTATTGGCTCCTTTCTGATTGTTATTTCACCTTCAGGTACCGCTGTATTTCTATTAGCCGGACGTATTTTGCAGGGACTTTCAGCAGCTTGTATCATGCCTGCTACCCTGGCCCTAGTGAAAGCTTATTATGATGGTAAAGAACGCCAGCGCGCCATTAGCTTTTGGTCTATTGGCTCATGGGGCGGCTCGGGCCTCTCTGCCTTGTTCGGCGGATTGATTGCCTCTACCATTGGCTGGCGGTGGATTTTCGTTCTTTCTATTCTTGTCGCTATTGTAAGTTATTTATTAATCAGGGGAACGCCGGAAAGCAAATCAACCGTTACAGAAAAAAAAGCCTTTGACTGGGCAGGACTTATCGCATTTATTATCGCCATGCTGGCCATAAACATCGTAATTGGGCAAGGCTCCGGCCTTGGTTGGTTAAGCCCTGCCATCATAATTTGCAGCATCATTTTTATCATATCCGCTATTGCCTTCTTCCGGATAGAGAACAAGAGCAAAAACAGCTTTGTAGATTTGTCACTTTTTAAAAATCGAACATTTTCAGGAGCTACACTATCGAACTTTCTACTAAACGGAGCTGCCGGAACATTGCTTGTCTCGTTAGCGCTCGTACAATCTGAGGCTGGATTATCTTCTTTGCAGTCGGGCTTAATAACTGTTGGTTATTTAGTGGCCATACTCAGCACTATTCGCGTGGGCGAAAAATTACTTCAAAAAATGGGGCCTAGAAAACCAATGTTGCTGGGCTGTTACATAACCGGGCTGGGCATCCTGCTTACCAGTTTTACCTTTCTCATGGCTAAGGAATATATTATTGTTGCATTTATTGGGTTCACGTTATTTGGAGTAGGACTCGGCTTTTATGCCACCCCCTCCACCGATGCAGCTTTAAGTAATGTTCCGGATAATAAGGCGGGGTCTGCATCCGGTATATATAAGATGGCATCGTCCCTGGGAGCTGCGTTTGGCGTTGCCATTTCTGCGGCTATTTTTTACGGGTTAAGCACCATGAAAGGAGTTCCCCTGATGGTGGATATTTTCATGGGTAGGGCTGATAATATAGCGGTAAGATATGCAGCAGGCTTAGGGTTGCTCTTTAATGTTTTTATGGTTGTTATAGCCATAATATCCATATGGATAACAGTTCCTAAAGCAATATCAGGAGCAAATAAATAATTTGAAGTAAAATTTTCATTCAAATCAATAATAAGAAAATGAAAAACTCTCAAATCAAGGCCTTCAATAATAACATGAATTCTTTTATTGATAAGCTGCTTCCTGAATTGGAAGAAATCTATAAAGACATTCACCTTCATCCCGAATTGTCCATGCAGGAATTCCGAACCGCAAAAATCGCTGCGGATTATTTAACCAGGTATCAATATGAAGTGTCAACAGGTATTGGCGTAACTGGCGTGGTGGGCATCATGAAGAATGGAGAGGGTCCTGTCGTCATGCTTCGCGCGGATATGGACGCGCTTCCTGTAGCGGAAGCAACGGGTTTGCCGTATGCCAGTACAGCAAAAGTAAAAGATGAGGAAGGAGTGGAAGTGGGCGTGTCGCATGTCTGTGGCCACGACTTGCATGTAACATGGTTAATGGGCGCTGCCAGATTATTTTCGGAACACAAAGATCAATGGAAAGGAACTTTGCTGGCTGTTTTTCAACCGGGGGAAGAAGTAGGCCGGGGTGCCCAGGGCATGATAGACGATGGAATGATGACTCGTTTCCCTAAGCCGGATATTATTCTGGGCCAACATGTAATGGTAGGCGAAGCCGGTATGGTGATGCACAGAAGTGGCGCCATTCTTTCCGCAGGCAATAGTTTAAAAGTAAAACTTTTTGGGCGTGGTGCACATGGCTCACAGCCGCAAACATCTATAGATCCTGTGATTATGGCGGCGGCCACTGCCATGCGCTTACAAACTATTATTTCACGCGAGGTAGCGCCGATAGAAAATGCAGTGTTAACGATAGGCGCCTTACAGGCTGGCACCAAAGAAAATATTATCCCGGATGATGCTACACTGAAATTGAATATCCGCACTTTTGATGATGGTGTGCGGGACCACATTCTTTCTGCAGTGAAACGTATTTGTTGCGCGGAATGCGCCGCTTCCAATGCGCCCAAAGATCCGGAATTTACCACATTGGACAGCTATCCCATTACGGATAATGATGCGGAAGCCACGGCTAAAGTAGCTTCGGCTTTTGATGCTCAGTTTGGCGATAAATCAATTGAAACAAAACCCGCCTCTGCCAGCGAAGATTTTAGTGTTTTTGGAAGAAACTGGAAAGTGCCATACGTTTTTTGGTTTGTAGGTGGAACGGATGCTAAAATATATTTAGAAGCCAAAAAAGCGAACCAGTTAAATTCTATACCCGGCAATCATTCACCTAAGTTTGCCCCTGTAATACATCCAACATTAAAAACCGGTTTGCAGGCTATGATGACAGCGGCCGCAGCATGGTTGAATTAAACCCCTGCCACTTAGATGAACAAACTACATTCGCTCTATAATTTTCTTGACGTAGCAGGGACTTTCGCTTTTGCCATAAGCGGCGCCGCGGCTGCAAAACAGCGTGGCCTTGATCTTTTTGGGATTTGCGCCATTGCATTTATCGTTGCGTGTGGCGGGGGAATTATGCGTGACCTTTGTATCGGAGCTATTCCACCCGCTGGATTAACGAACTGGCGTTATTTGGTTGGGTCAATTATCGCTACAGGATTAACTGTCGGCCTATTTTCCGTTGTACAACGGCTCAACCGCCCGGTGCTGCTCTTCGATGCCGTTGGTTTATCATTGTTTGCAGTAACAGGGGC
>CBIGQT010000376.1:0-3828 GCA_966191655.1 uncultured Ginsengibacter sp. | reverse complement strand
GATGCATAAGAGCAAGTTATAAGTGATAAGTACTTTATGATTCGTAAAAGAAAAATAGCAATTGTTGTAAATAAGTTCAGCTTTAAAGAAGCTGAACAAGCTGATGATAAATATTGGTCGGAAACAACTGTAGAATACCGGCTGAGAACTTTAATGGATTTGAGGGAAATGACATATGGGGAACTGATCTATCAACCAATGAAAAAAATTGTTTTTAAATACAAAAGAAATAAGAACCAATAATAAAACGCTATCCGGGAGGAAAGCAAAAAAGCGCCATACTACCTATCTTGCACCTGGCGCAACAGCACGGTGGTGGCTGGCTTGATGTACCTTCAATGGATTATGTTGCCTCTTTATTAAACATCAAGCCAATTGAAGTATACGAAGTAGCTACTTTTTATTCTATGTACAATACAAAACCCGTTGGTAAATATATTTTTGAAGTTTGCCAGACAGGGCCTTGCATGATTAATGGGAGTGATGATATTATAAAATATATTGAAGATAAATTATCAATAAAAAGAGGAGAAACAACTTCTGATGGATTGTTTACTTTAAAAGTTGTTGAATGCCTTGGTGCATGTGGGTATGCGCCTATGATGCAGTTTGGAAAAACATATAGAGAACATCTTACAAAAGAAAAAGTTGACAAGATAATTGATGAATGTATAGCCAGGGCAGCAGCTAATAATTAAATTTCGATGAGAATGTTATTAGTATTTTTTTAAAATTATAAAATATTCAATCATGAAACTTGTTCCTTATATCCATTTTGGTGGAAATGCAAGAGAAGCTCTCGACTTTTATAAAAATGCATTGAATGCTGATATTCAGCAACTGGGTACTTATGGTGAAAGCCCGATGCCAAGTGATGAAGATTATAAAGATAAAGTGCTGCACGCAAGATTTGTGTTTGATGGAAATATGATTATGGTATCTGATGTTTTTAAAGGTCAACCAGTTTCAACTGAAGGAAATATTCAGCTATCAGTTGATGTAGACGATGAAAATAAATTGAATGAAGTGTTTAATAAAATGGCAGAAGGCGGAACAGTGACAATGCCTTTGGCAGATCAGTTCTGGGGCGCAAAATTTGGGATGCTTAAAGATAAGTTTGGAATAAGCTGGATGTTTAACTGCGAAAAGAAGAAATAATTGATAATATGTCAAAAAAATTATTATTAGATAAAGTTAATATTGAAGGTATAAAAGGCTTCGATGTGTATCGACGTGAAGGTGGCTATAAAAGTGTAGAAAGGGCTTTACAAATGCAGCCAAATGATATAGTGGAAGAAGTTAAGAAAAGCGGGCTTAGAGGACGTGGTGGCGCAGGTTTTCCTACAGGAATGAAGTGGAGCTTTTTAGCAAAACCTGAAGGAGTTGCAAGGTATCTTGTATGTAATGCAGATGAAAGCGAACCCGGAACTTTTAAGGACAGATATTTAATGGAATTCATTCCTCATTTGTTAATTGAAGGAATGATCGTCTCCTCATATACGTTAGGTAGCAATGTATCGTATATCTATATCCGCGGTGAGTATGATTGGGTTACAGATATTCTGGAAAAAGCAATTGAAGAAGCCAAACAAAATGGATTTCTTGGCAGGAATATTTTGGGCAGTGGATTCGATTGTGAAATTTATATGCACCGGGGCGCGGGTGCTTATATATGTGGCGAAGAAACTGCATTACTCGAAAGCCTTGAAGGCAAAAGAGGATTACCACGAATTAAGCCGCCGTTTCCCGCAGTTAAAGGCGTTTGGGGTTGTCCGACGGTGGTGAATAATGTAGAAACAATTGCAGCGATAGTTCCAATTATTAACATGGGCGGTGAGGAATATGCGAAAATCGGCGTGGGCAGGTCAACAGGAACTAAATTAATTTCTGCTTGTGGCAATATTAATAAGCCGGGAGTGTATGAAATAGATATGACTCTATCCGTTGAAGAATTTATTTTTAGCGATGAATATTGCGGTGGCATTCCAAATGGAAAAAGATTGAAAGCGTGTATTCCCGGCGGCTCATCGGTTCCTATTTTACCAGCCAATCTTTTATTAAAAACAGCAAAGGGTGAAACAAGATTGATGAATTATGAAAGCCTGTCTGATGGCGGCTTTACAGCAGGAAGCATGATGGGTTCAGGAGGTTTTATTGTTTATGACGAAGATCAATGTATTGTCCGCAATACAATGACTCTTGCAAGATTTTACCATCACGAAAGTTGTGGGCAATGCTCACCATGCCGTGAAGGAACAGGATGGATGGAAAAAATATTAAGTAAGATTGATAACGGTAAAGGAGAAATGAAAGACATTGATTTACTCTGGGATATTCAAAGGAAAATAGAAGGCAATACTATTTGCCCGTTAGGAGATGCTGCCGCATGGCCCGTTGCAGCAGCTATAAGACATTTCAGAGATGAATTTGAATGGCATATATTGAATCCTGAAGAATGTTTAAAAAGAAATTATGGATTGGCGCATTATGCTGATCCGTTAGAAGTAACTGCATAATAAATTATAATGGCTGACGAACAAAAATTATTTAAAGTAACGGTTGATAACATTACTATTGATGTACCTGCAGGGACATCAATTTTAAATGCTGCAAGAATGATTGGTGCAGAAGTAGCACCACCTGCCATGTGCTATTACAGTAAATTAGATGGAAGCGGTGGCAAGTGCAGAACCTGTTTAGTTGAAGTTGCCGCAGGTTCCACTGCTGATCCAAGGCCAATGCCTAAGCTTGTTGCTTCCTGCAGAACGAATGTAATGGATGGAATGATAGTTAAAAATGTAACCAGCGAAAAAGTGCAGGATGCAAGAAAAGGTGTTGTAGAATTTTTATTAATTAATCATCCGTTAGATTGCCCTATTTGCGACCAGGCCGGTGAATGTTCTTTACAGGATTTGGGGTACGAACACGGCGCTGTTCAAACACGTTATGAATTTAAAAGAAGAACTTTTATAAGAGAAGATATAGGGCCTTATATTCAGTTGCACATGACACGTTGCATTCTTTGCTACCGCTGTGTTTATGTTGCAGATCAGCTCACTGATAACCGTGTACATGGCATATTAGATCGTGGTGATCATTCTGATATTTCAACATATATTTCAAAAGCAATTGAAAATGATTTTAGTGGTAATATGATTGACGTTTGTCCTGTAGGAGCACTTACGGATAGAACATTCAGATTTAAGAATCGTGTATGGTTTTTAAAACCAATGGATGCTCATCGCGATTGCGACAAGTGTTGCGGTAAAGTTACTTTATGGAATCGCGGAGACGAAGTGTATCGTGTAACTGCCCGCAAAGATCAGTGGGGTGAAGTACAGAGTGATGAAAATGGAAAGGCTATGTGGATCTGTAATACCTGCCGTTTTGATAAAAAGAAAACTTCTGATTGGGTAGTTGAAAAGCCAACATCCATCAGCAGGCATTCTGTAATTTCGGCCAATCACTACGAAGTAAAAGTAATACCTGATGATCCCTTAGATCAATTATTAAATGGAAGAAGCCCGTTATTATTGATGGACATTCATGAAGAAAGTAAAGTGAACCAACCTGATGTTCATTTGGATGAATTATTTGGGCCCGCAACCGGAAAAACTTTTAATGGTGATCCGCAGTCTTCGGGGCATAACGTAACAGATATTAAAGAAAAGGCAGGAATAAATTCACATGGAACAGATTCTATAAACACGCATTAATTTTTATTAATCAAAAATAAACTGAACAGGATTTTATATTTTGAACCCCTGCAGTAAGCAGATTTTATATTTTCGTCTATATTTTCTATAGACATTTCTCGCTGTAAATCGC